>NZ_DASTAT010000134.1 GCF_035712445.1 Oligoflexus sp.
CTGGTGGGCGTTCACAGATTCGAACTGTGGACCCTTAGCTTGTAAGGCTAATGCTCTAACCAACTGAGCTAAACGCCCGATCCTCAAACGAGGAATGGGTTATCGCAGAATTCAAAAGTACTGTCAACCCACTTCTTCCTCGTCCTCTTCGTCATGGTCAGAGGCGGCTTCTGGGCTCAGATTCCATCCGTCTTCGGTCACTGCGGCGTTGTTCTGCTCTTTGGTGACAGGTCCCTGAGGTGTGCGGCGCACAAGCTTTTGGGGGCCTTGGGTTTCATTGAGCAGACTGTCCCGCTTGGGATCGGATTTCTTGGTAGCCTCGGGTGCCCAGGCGTCAGACTCCGCAGACTCGTCATCATCTTTTTCGACAGGGGCTGCGGGGCTATCGTCGTTGGCTGCGACGGCCCATTCATCAGCGCCGTCGCCATCGCCGTCGCCATCGCCGTCACCATCTTTATCGTCATCCTCGGACTTGCCCTTGGATTTTTTGGACGCGGGCATATTCCAGGAGGCTTTGTCGTCGTTGCCTTCGTCCTGATCATCATCGTCGTCCGTTTTTTTCCGCCAGAAAAGACCTTTGCGTTTGGGTTTGCTCTTTTCGATCGTGCCGGCCTTCGGCAGGATCTCGGAGAGTCGCGCCTCTTCAGTCATTTCCGGTTCATCATCGTTTTGGCTCAAAGGCTGTTTCCGACTCATCTGACTTGAATGGGGACGTGACGCTGTGATCGGCGGCTCGCTCACCGGTTCAGCAGGCGGCGCATACTGTGGCATTGCGGATACCGTAGTGGGAACCGATGCCGCGAACGATGGCGCTGCTGGAGCAGGGAACGCTTGAGCTGCAGGTGCTGCAGCCTTCTGCACATAGGCTGGTTGCGGCTGGCCATTGGCGACGAAGCTGGCTGTTGTTGCTTGATCCTGGGCAAACTGTGCGTTCACAGGCACGGTACCTTCCGGAATGGAAGCCGGAGGTGCAGGAGGAGATTGCATGGCTGCTGCTTGAGGTACAGCGGGAGCCACGAAAGGATGTTGAGACACCGGCTGTTGATCCTGCGGATAAGCTGCAGGAGCAGCGTGCGGGTAGCCTGCCGTCGACGGAGGCTGCGGCATCGCATGGGGCGGCATGCCTGCTGCATTCTGCGGGTATGGTGCCGGGTTTTGCGGAGCCTGCATTGCATGCTGCTGCGAAACAGGTTGCGCAATCGGACCGTTATTCGAGGGCATTCCCGGATGCATGGCGTGCGCTGGATTCACTCCCTGCGGATTCACTGCATGTCCAGGCGCTCCCTGAGGCATAGTTTGAGCTGGGTTTATTGCATGTGCAGGCATTCCGGGATTCACCGCATGAGCAGGCGTTCCCTGATGCATCGTTTGAGTTGGGTTCATTGCATTCGCAGGCATTCCCGGATGCATGGCGTGCGCTGGATTCATACCCTGCGGATTCACCGCCTGAGCAGGCGCCTCTTGATGCATAGTTTGAGCTGGGTTCATTGCATTTGCAGGCATTCCCGGATTCATACCCTGCGGGTTCACCGCATGTCCCGGCACTCCCTGATGCATAGATTGAGTTGGGTCGATTGCATTCGAGGGCACTCCCGGATGCATAGCATGCGAAGGATTTACGCCCTGCATTCCCTGTGGATTTACCGCATGGGATGGCGTTCCAGGATGCGCGCCCTGTGAAGCATTCGCAGGCATTCCCTGATGCGCATGCGGCATGGCATGAGTTCCCTGCGCATGACCCGCCTGAGCAGGAGCACCTTGTTGCATGGCTTGCGACGGATTATTTCCATACGCAGGCGCACCAGGCTGCATAGCTTGCGAAGGATTTCCATAAGCCGGCGCACCAGGCTGCATAGTCTGCGAAGGATTATTCCCATATGCCGGCATTCCCGGATCCATAGACTGTGGAGGCATCCCTGGATGTGCAGGCTGAGATGGATTCATGGAATTCACAGGCATTCCAGGATGCATACCTTGTCCAGGCATCCCCGGATGCATCGGCCCCGGCTGAGCCATGCTCTGTGCGGGCATACCCGGGTGCATCGGTTGTGATGCATTCATCCCCTGCCCAGGTTGGGCCTGCGGCGGCGGAACGGGAGCAACATTCATTCCCTGCATAGGATGATGATGGGAAATCGGCGGCGGCTGCGACACAGGCTGCTGTGAGACCGGCGGTGGCGGCTGATGCCGAGGGGCGGCAGCAGCTGCTTCCTGCCGACGTTTCCGAGCAGGGTGCAGGGATTTTTCCAAAGTGGAAATAGGCACCACATCCGATACCTCGGGCTCATCATCTTCATCAAAATGCGAACTCTGAACCTGCGAAACCTTGGCCGCAGCCTTCGATTGCGGTTTCGAAGGCGCCCACTCATCATCACCCACATGCGAGTCCGCATGCGTAGCCGGCGAATGACGGCTGTAATACTGGGACTCCTCATCCCGCGTGATTTCCTTATTATCCTCGTCCTCGATTCTCTGACCCAGCTTCGCCATACGACGCGCCCGCAGGAAACGAAGGGTGAACCAACCCAAAATCACCAGAAGCACCGCGCCGCCACCAATGACAAAACCACGCCATCTCCAAGGCGGACGGGAATCGAGCTGCGCAGAATGCATGGATGTATAGGCAATGGCAAGACCGGGCGAGCTCTCATCTTCAAACACTTTGGCGATATCGGTATAGGTCATCACGAAGTGATTGGTCGCCGAGCTGATCAGAATATGCATCTGCATGATGGGAACGTCATCATATTGAAACTCGGTGTAATAAAGGATCGAAGGATCCCCAGTCTCCAAACGCTGAATGGCTGCATCACGCAGATGATAACCCGTCACGCGATTGGACATCTTGCCGAACTTCTCGACAATAAGGTCCCCATACTCTTTCATGGTCACTTCATCAATATAACGAAGCTTACTGAAGACCATGACCTGAATGGTCGGCTGATAGGTTTGATTCGGCTGCTTGGGTGCCTCGAAGAGCAGCGACGAGCCGTGCGAATTCTTATGCACCATCCAGCCATTCGGCGGAACAATGCTGAACCCGACATCAGGAATCTCTATGCGCTCGCCTGTTGCAACCTTCGGCTCTTCCTTGGGCTCATCCTTGGCTGCGGGCGGACGCGGCGGCTGGGGTGGCCCCTCGGCGCGAAGTCCGGGCATGATGCTGCCAAGGAGTAGACCAATCAAAATCAGCTGTTTCATAGTAAACCCTTATACGGAGCGAGCCAGTTTCAGCTCGGCAAAGACCTGGGCAAAGGATTGATCATCCAACGTGAAGCTGCGAACGCTGTCTTCGATCCATACCAAGGCCGAGTCATCAATTTCGTAAAGTCCGTAACGATGAGGGCCATCATCCGGCAGACGATCCTTCTGGTTGCCCTCGATCTCGAGAGGAATCGACACTTCCAAGCGCATCTGAAGTTTTAAAACGGTTTGCCAGCGGTGCGTGGGATGCCACTCAGGGTCCGTCAGGGCCTTGTAGATGGCATTCAAGCGCCAGATCCCCACGTCATCACTATCAGCGACGCGGCTTTCCGAAACGAACATGCAAACATCTCCGGCCTTCACATAAGGACCCATGGCCCGGTGCAAATATTCAATGCGGTGCTCGGGTTTATGGTAAAGCTCATAACACTGCTTGGCTGAAAGTTTAACGATCCAGTGCCGGCCTGAGCTTGGCACTTCATCGGTGTCATGCAATCGCAAGAGAAGCTCCTGTGGATAGTCGGTGGGCAAGCCTTGGGATTTCAGACGCAGACGCGCCTTCTCCAGATAGTACTCGCTGCGCTTTCTGAGCTTGTCCGACATCGACTTACGCCCGCCTTGCAGAAGAGTCGCCCCAATCATGCAGAGGACGTCAGGATCCCCTTCCTGGCCTCGACGATTGAGTTTCAAAAACTCTTCCAGAGCGGTGCGATTGCGATCGATCAGATATGAGGTATAGGCGAAGTAGAATTGATACTGGCTGTTCAAAGGAAAGCTTTCCCGCAGGAAACGGGCGAACTGCCAGGCTTTGCGGAACTGCTTCGCGCTGAATTGCTTGTGGAAGCCGATTTCCGCCTGCAAAGGGCTGTCGCCGATGCGATCGTCGATGGTGCTCAGAACCTTGCGGGTGAACGTAGTGTCCTGCTGACGAACGCCGAAAAGAGCGGCGCGACGCAGCACGAAATAATCCACGCTGGTCTTGATGAGGCCTTTGGCCAGCTGCAATTGATCGTCATCCGATAGATCCGTGCCCAGCACCAAAGACAGCTCGCGGACATAAGGATCCGCCCCATGGCGCTCCAGTTTGCGCAGAAGGATGCGGCCGGCTTCCAGCTCACCCAATTCATAATGAATCAAACCCGTCAGGGCATAGAGCCCAATCCAGGTCGGATGCTGATAGTTGATGTTTCTTTGAATGTGGCGCTGCAGAATGCGCAGACTGCTCTCGTCCTGGTCATCGGCCAGAGCTTCGATCCACAGGCGATAATAGGGGTGTGGTTGCTGCGATTTCCCTTCCGCAAGTCGTTCACTTAAAAGGGAAAGAGCGCCCTCCTTTTCATTTTGCCAATAGAGCCGGAGGGCTTGAAGGTATTCCTGATCAGGACTATGCATCCTGCTGTTTTTCTGATTTCTAACCATCCGAACCTCCTGGGGGCTGTCCTGCGTAAAGCACGCAGAAGACCTATCGGACCAGGAGATCGGAACTTTAGCTTAACAGGGCGAAATATCTGACTAATTTTTGCCCAGCGCCGGGCGTTTTTTGCCTGGCGCTTGAGCTTTTTTTTAGCTGGCGATTTGAGCGGCAGGGGATTCCTGATTCATAAAGGGCATTTCCAGAACGCTGGCGTAATCAGGCTGAACGGCCGGCATTGCATGCAGTTCCTCGGAACGCTCGATCAGAAGATCGCGCAGTTCACGATAGCAACCCTCACAGATGGGTTGGCCAAACGTTCTTTGTTCGACCTCTCCCCAAATCGTGAGTGCTTTCCAGGCATGTGTACTGAACTCGCGTTGACGACTTTTCTTAGCCTCGCAACATACACTGCATGAATTGGTAACTGACTTGCGCATGCCCCCGTCTCCTTTCTGAAATCAGATAAAAAAATTCCACCGCTCGCTCATCAGTCAGGTGCTGATGATGCAGGCTCTGACGAAACCAGACATGACCACAGTTCTGGAGGTGCGAAAGCCTCAAGGTGCTGGGCGACATGCGCTAAGCCGCATCAGAATTTTTAGTTATGTGTTGTGCTCGTGCTTCATTTTCCACATCCCGCACTCCAAGTCAACAAAAAATGTTGCGCTCAGAGCGAGCGATTCGCAGAGATTTCGCTTGGATAAACCCGAAAAATAAAGATGGGAAGAAGAAGGTATAAGGCCTTGTGAAACACAAGGCCTGCAGCGTTTCAGTTGATTCCGCGGTAGGGTTCCTTGTCGAAGTAGTACCGCATGATCTCCTGCTTGATATTGTGGAAGCGGAGATTTTCAATGCGATGGGTCAGCAGTGGTTTCCAGACTTCATTCGCCTGCTGGTAGGCTCCGTTCCGATATTTGACGAGGCCGCGCAGATAGATGACTTCCGGATCCCGATCGCCTTCATTGTCTTCCAGATAGACTTCGGCCTGCCGCACTTTACCCAGTTTTAAGAGTCCATGGGCCAAAACCCTTAAAGGCCGCTTATCGTGGGTGAGACCCAGGTCCAAAGCGAGTTTTGCATATTCAACCGCTTTTTCCAGCTGGGTGCCTCTCCAGATATAGCAGTCGGCCTGCTCCAGATAAGCCTTGGCTCTTTGTTTATCTTTGAGAGAGGGAATCATGAGCATCTGATCAAACCACATGCTCGCGGTTTCCAGCTGCCAGAGATCCTTGAAGAGTACACCGAGCGACCAGTAAATCTCGGGACTATCGAAATTGGTATTCAGAAGTTTCAGAAGGTCGTAGATCGCCTGCCTCGCGTCATAGGCCGATGCCGCCTGCACAAGGCGCATCAGCACCAGATCCTGGCCGTCACCATAGAGGAAACGCAGTTTTTCCCGGGCATACACGAGAGCGATCTGCCGCGTACCGACCAGGGCCCTTGTCTTGGCATCGTATTCAGCCCAGTTCAATTCCGATTCATCGCTCTCGGCGAGCTTTTTCAGGGTTATGTCGGTCACATCAAATTCCACTTTGCCGCGAGCCAGCTCAGAAAGGTTCCGCACCTGAAGGACGAGATAGGCGATATTCCAGGGATCACGCTGCAGAACCTGATGCAGCTGATCCAGGCTGTTTTGAAACTGCCCCATGCGGAACTCATAATTCGCGTGCAGCCAGTGCAGCTCGCAGAGTTCCTCCTCGCTCATCTTGTCATTGCGGTTGATGTTTTCCAGAATGAGCTTGGCCTGATCGGGATCACCAAATTGCATCATGAAGGCCGCGTATTTCAAAGTCGTGATGCGACTGTTCGAATCCAGCTCATACATCCGATGGAAATGCTTGGCGGCCTTGTCCTTGTTGCCCAGGCGCAGATAAACTTCGCCCATGTGACCCTGAACATCGGGATCTTCGGGGAATTTTGCCACCAGGGAATGAAGGAGGCTCAGGAGTTCGACCTTTTCCGATGGCGCATCGACCAGCTTTTTCAGCCGCTCTTTATTAATTAGATAATCTTCGACATTCACCTTGGCCAGTCTCAGCTTGGAGACAAGCAGGCAAAAGCGGATTTCCGGTTGATCGGGATGCGCGCGATAGGCTTCGGTGAAAAGCTGATGGGCAAGCTCCACTTCACCCATCGACAGGAACTGCCCGCCGATTTTCTGGATGACCTCCGGACTTGCCGCCTCGGCTTTCAGGATCTTCCGGTACATATCGAGCGAAAGATTGAACTCGCCGAATTCTTCCAGAACTTTGGCTGAAAAATAGAGGACGCCTTCGGATAGCATCTGATCATCGAGGATGCGGTGCGCGACCAGACGGGACTGCGAACGGCGCTGCTCGGCCAGAGTGCGATCGCCGCGCATGTCCGCGACACGAGCTGTGGCTAGGCGTTCAAAGAGCTGAATTTCAGGCGGGCAGATGCCCTTGTTTTCCATCCACCACTCGGAGAGGGTTTGAATGGCCATCTCCGCCGCATCGAAATCATTTCGATCCATGAATTCGTTGGACAGACGGCGATGGGTTTCAAAGTTCCCATAGACGTTATAGGGAGCCATTTCTTCGAAGAGGAAGAAATACTGATCCCCTTTCTTGTCATCATGCGCCTGGTAACAGATCTGACTCAAACCAAAGTATCCCGGATACCAGTTGGGATCGAGGTTCACGCACTGCTCATAGTTGAAGCGGCTGCGTTCCAGATTGTTCTCGATTTCCATGCAGAAGCCGATGCCATAGTAGATGGCAGGATGAGGTCCGACAGTCCGCAGAAGGGCCTGCAGGCGGATCAGGGCTTCCTTGTTTTCGATGAATTCACCATGCTGTTCGACGAAGATGAGGGCGATGCGGTAGGTAACGCTTTCGGACTCCTTCTCCAGAGCCTCTTCGTAAACCTTGCGCAGATGGGCGAGGTTGTCGAGCTTGGTAGCGAGTTCGACTCGCCGCAGGTGCAGAAGAAGATCATCGCGATAGGCATCGCTGTTCACAAGATCTTCGATCATTCGTTCGGCCCGATCGTAAGCCTTCACAAATATGTATTTGTTGGCTTCGTCGAGCTGGGGATTGCTGGAATGCGTTGGCGTCATACGGCTTACCTCACCCGCTTTCCAGGCTTATCGACTGTGGTTTTTGAAACTAAAACAGCGGGGACCAAAAGGTCTTTACGAATGCGGCAAGATTCATAGGGGAGTCAATGGAATCAGGGTCTTGAAGCCCTCTTTTCAAGGGCCTTTCTGCCAAAACGTTAAAAAAAGGAAAAATTTCTGTGGGGATTTCGCGCCTACGAAAAGACGAGGCGCAAAGTCTTACGGTAGAGGAGGGCGCGGATCACAAGGACGAGCAGCCAGACACCGGCTGCAATCCAGGCGCTTTTTTCCGGCAGAATATGTCGTTCCAAAAGGACGATCAGCGCCCAGCCCAGAATCAATCGTCCCAGGCGGCGCCGTACGCTGCGATCGGAACCAAACAGTCCGCTGCGCCATGAAAAAGGCGCTGCGACTGGTTCCCGGCGATAGGGAAAAATCGTGGGCACCAGCGCGGGAACGAATTTTCCATAGCGAAAGGCGGCCAGGTTCTGGCGACGTCTTTGCGCTTCCTCATGATAAAGATCGAAGTAATAAAGAAGAGGCAGAATCCCCAAACTGAAAAGAAGGCCTGGGAACGACCGCGCCCCGAGGCTCAAGCCGATGGCCAAAAGCCAAAGGCTCAGGCGCAAAGGATGCCTGACGAAACGAAAGGGCCCTACGACTCCGGTTTCCTGGGCGGGCTGCATATAACCCTGAACCCAAAAGAGAAGGGCCAGGGCCACCAGGGATATCGAACCGCCGATCCACAGCGACAGCGTATCCGGTGCCGCGCCGATGAGCGTGATCAAAAGGATCAAATCTTCGATACAGAGAAAAGGCAGCGCCGTTCCTAAACGCTGCTGGGCGCGGAGGAGACGTTCACGGGAGGATTGACCGAAGGACGCCAGCGTTTGTAATTCCATAGCCACTGCTCAGGGTAGAGGCGGATCACGGATTCGATGGAGTTCGCCATTTTCTGCGTCAGCTCAATTTCATCGCTTAGGCCATGATCAGCAGGAACGATCAGCTTCTGGATTATTCTATATTGCAAAACCCCGGTCCGCATACAAAAAACCGCCAGGATCGGCGAACCCATGCGAATCGAGAGTTTCGCCGGACCGCTGACGAACTCGGTAGGCTGGTCGAAGAATTGAACCACAGGACCCACCCGACCTTCAGGCTTCTGATCCATCACAAAACCAAGGCATTCGCCAGCTTTGAGGATCTTCAGCATGTCCTTCAGCAGATTTCTGCTATCGGTCCAAAGCACCGCGGTATTCATGCGCTGCCGCAGATCATCGAGGATTATTGTCAGTTCAGGGAGCTTCGAGGGTTTGGCGAGGGCATTGAAGCGGCGTCCGCTCGCCCGCGCGGTATAACGGGCGACGAATTCCCAATTGCCAAGATGCGCCGTGACTATGATCAGCCCTTTGCCGGCGGCCATCAGTTCCTGCGTGCTTGCGGCAAGGCCATCCAGCCCTTCCACGACGACAGGATCTTTTTTCGAGAGATTGGCGCGCAGCGTTTCCATGAGCACGCACCACTGCGAGCGGAAGACCTGTTTTTGAAAGGATTGGGAGAAGGAGCTGTGAGGCGGCAGCGCATAGACGCGCTGCACGTTGCTGGCGATCAGCTTTTGATCACGTTTCAAAAAGCGCGCGCCCAAAAACCCCACGGCGCGCGAGGTCCATGGAATCCAGCCCGCGGGCACGGACGCGACCGTGCGGAGCACAGCTTTCAAAAGAACTGTGATCAGACGGGAACGAAAACTCACGCGCGCTCCGCCCTTTTTTGCAAGGCTTTGGCGTAAAACTCATTGGCGCGATACGACGAGCGTACCAAAGGCCCCGAGGCGCAGGTTAAAAAACCCAGCTCATCGGCGATGCGTGCCAGCTCATCAAACTGCTTCGGTTCCACGAATTCCTTGATGGCCAGATGCTTCTTGGACGGACGCATGTACTGACCGATGGTGAGGAAGTCGACCTGATGCTCACGCAGATCCTTGAGCGCCTGCACGACTTCTTCCATGGTTTCGCCAAGGCCCAGCATAAGAGCGCTTTTGGTGAAGACAGGATAGGGAGCGAGTTCTTTCACGCGCGCCAGAACCTGAAGCGACTGACGGTACGAAGCCCGAGCATCCCGCACGCGCGGGGTCAGGCGCTCGACCGTTTCGATATTGTGCGCGAAGACTTCCATTTTCGCGCTCAGGACGACTTCGAGTGAACTGTCCTTGCCCTGGAAATCACCGCCCAAAAATTCAAGCAGGGTTTCGGGAGACTTTTCCCGAATGGCCTCGAAGACCGATTTGATATGCGCCGCACCACCGTCCGGCAGATCATCGCGGTCAACCATTGTCAAAACAGCATATTTAAGGCGCATCATGGCCACGCTCTGCGCGGTTTTTTCGCCTTCATGCGGGTCGAGCCAGCCGTTCGGATTGCCGGTTTTCACATTGCAAAAGCGGCAGCCACGGGTGCAGGTATCACCCAGGATCATGAATGTCGCTGTGTTGGTGGCCCAGCATTCGTTAATATTCGGGCATTTGGCTTCTTCGCAGACCGTATAAAGGTTCTTGGAGCGCAGATCGCGCTTGATATCGAAGAAGACATCCCCGGTTGGGATTTTGGTTTTCAGCCATTCCGGCTTATTGATATGCAGAGGAGCTGGTTTTTGCACAGCATCGGCGTTGTCAGTCACGACGTAACCCCTTGATCATTGGGCTGCGGGCAGCGTTGGCACGAACAGCCGCACATTATCACTGAAGTCCAGCGATTGCCAGTGGAGGATGGTCGCCTTTTGGCTCATTCCATGTTAGAAGCTGTCCTCCCTGGTATTATCAAAGAGGAACCGTTTTATGTCCAAATTTTCCCTGCCCACGAATCCGGATACGCTTCTGACCAGCAGACGCAGTTATTCCATCTGGGCAAAAACGGTAGCCAGCCTTGCCAAGACTCCAAGGAGCCTCGACCGTCCGCGGAATGAGGTTTCGGATCTCGATCTTACCGCCGCGGTGATTCCCGCCATGCGGAAGGAAATCATCGAGCTTTGGGAAGCTTTCACACTGAATCGTTCGGAAGTTTCGCGCTACCTCATGGACCCAAAAAAGGAAGCGCTGACCTATTTGCTGGGCTTTCACCTTTCAAACCTTGCGCGTACGCAGGGGATGCTGAGGCGCACAGAGCATCGCATGGGATTGATCAGCTGGCTGCGGCAGCAGCCCCGCTCTCTGCACATCGAGGATCTCGGTTGCGGCACGGGTGCTCTGACGTTCGCGACGCTCGACCTTATTTTCCGCGATGAAAAGAAGATACCCTGCTCGATCGAGCTGGTGGATAAATCGAAGGCCTTCCTGGACGCTGCGACCCTGGGTCTACAGGAACTCAATCGCGAGGCCACCCTGGTCACCCGCCAGCAGCGTTTGGATGAATATCTGAGCCGCGAAAGTCGCAAAGCGGACGAGGCGAACGAGAGCATAGTCTGGTATCAGCTCGGTTACGTTTGGAATGAAATCGCCCATAATCCGAAAACAGCACAGGCGATGCTTCGTCACCTGGCGCAGGGACTCCAGCAGGGTCGCCGTTTGATCACCTTGATCGAGCCGGCCACGCAGGATCTATCCCGCGCTGCCCAGCAGTTCCGTGATGAACTCTGCGCGATGGGCTATCAGGTTCTGTACCCCTGTCCGCACAGTTCCAATTGTCCGATGCTCGAACGAGCCCGCGACTGGTGCTACAGTGAGTGGGAATGGCAGCAGCCGCCGCTGATGCAGAAAATTGATCGCATCCTGGATATCGACCGTCGTCGCCTCGGTGCTTCCGCTTATGTCTTTGCAAGTCCCGATATCGTCATGGCCCTTCGGACCATGAAAAATACCGACGGCCCGAGCGCGGTCGTGGTCGGCCGTCCTTTGGACGAGAAGGCCGGGCGTTCCAATACGCGGAAATTCAGCTATCTTCTGTGTACCGATGCGGGACTGGTGAAAGAGCCGGTGGATGCCGGCTCTGAGCGTCTGCGCGGGGTGGTTTGGAATCGTATGGAAAAGCCCAAGGTGACTCCGGTGAATGCACCGAAGAAACCTGATGAGCCGGCGAAGAAGGCGAAGGCTGGATCAAAGACTACCGGCAAGCCTCAGAAAACCGAGCCGGCGCCCAAATCAAAGACTATCGGCAAGCCTCAGAAAACCGAGCCGACGCAAAAATCAAAGACTGTCCGCAAGCCTCAGAAAACCCGCAAATGATTCCGGATAAGGTGCGGTCACCTCCACAGGGGCCGCATCCTTGGTCGGTTGAAACCGAATGCTGGCCGCGTGAAGCAGCTGATGCGAAGCGGCCTGCAGAAGTTCATCCGGCAGCTTATGCCGTTTGCCTTCTCCATAAACCTTATCCCCGACAATGGGATGACCCGCTTCATCCAAATGCACGCGAATCTGATGACTACGGCCTGTGATCGGGCGACAGGTGACGAGGGACACGCGGTGCTGCGGCCAAGCCTTGATCACTTCAAAATAAGTCTGCGATGACTTGCCGCCGGATTTAACGACCTTCACCTTGCCACTATTCGGCTGAATCGCACTCAGCATGCACTTCATTTCAAAAGCTTTCTCCACCACGCCCCACGCGATGGCATGATAGGTCTTTTGAATCGTATGCTGGCGGAACTGGTCGGTAAGGAAAGTCATCGTGTCCTTGTTGGTCGCGATGACAAGAGCGCCCGTCGTATCCTTGTCGAGGCGGTGGACCAATTGCAGGTCCATTTCCTTGTGACCCATCTCGCCCAGTAATTTTTCGAGCAGCGGAATCACATGCAGAACAGCCTGATCACGAGTCGCCTGCGAGGGCAGGCCCGCGGGCTTGTTGATGATGATGATGTCGTTTTCGAAGTAAAGAATATCCTCGGGCTTCAGACTCAGGGCTTCTTTTTTGCCCGGCTCGAAGAGTTTTTCGTTATATTCCACATCAATACGATCGCCTTTGCCCACAGTTTTGGAGGCAATGCGGACCCGCTTTTTATTCACATAGGCGCCACCCATATCGACAATGGCTTTGGCGCGGCGGCGGGAAAGACCAGGGATCGAATCGGAAATGGCTGCATCAAGACGCATGCCGTTCAAACGGTAACTGACCTGAATGGAATGCCTTTCCATGAAAACGAGACTCCTTGGTAATCCGGAATAAAGGGCAGCAAGTGTTATCATTCTGGCTGGGAATAGTCAAGTTTCTGGATTTTCAGGCGATCTTTCGGTAAAACCGAACGGATGAACCTTAATCGAGTCTGACATGTCCGTGTTTCCCATTGATCCTTTTCTCCATGATATCGCGGCCTCTTTGCAGAAAAACCCCGCTGTTCTTTTGAAGGCCGAGCCCGGTGCGGGTAAAACCACGCGGGTGCCGCAGGCCCTTCTGCAGAAGTTTCAGAGGATCCTCGTGGTCCAGCCGCGGCGCCTTGCGGCAAAGCTGGCGGCGGAGTGGGTGGCCGAACAGTCGGGCGGTCCCTGCGGACAGCTGGTCGGCTATCAGATTCGTTTGGAGAATAAAAGCAGCCCGGCCACGCGCCTGCTCTTCGTCACGGAAGGGGTTCTGACGCGTAAACTCCTGCAGGATCCTGAGCTGCGGGATTTTGATGTCGTGATCCTCGATGAGTTTCACGAAAGGCATATTCATACCGATATAGCGCTCGCTCTTCTGCGAAGTCTTCAGACCCGCCGTACGGACCTTAAGCTTTTGATCATGTCGGCAACTCTCGACACAGGCGCGTTGGAACAGTATCTGGATGGAGCGCAGGTCTTCAATGTGCCGGGCCGCACCTTTCCTGTGGCCTTGGAATATTTTCCGGGCGCGAGTCAGTCGTCTTTGGAGGAGCAGGTTTATTCGGCCACAGCGCGAATGCTGGAGGATGAACGCTGCGGCGGGAATATTCTCATCTTTCTGAGCGGACTTGCCGAGATTCAGCGCTGTACGGAAAGGCTGAAAAGCGGACTCGGTTCCCGTGCCGATTGGATTCCTTTGACGGCCGATCTTGCGGGAAACTATCGTCTGCTTCTGCAGAACACTTCGGTTCCTAAAGTGGTGCTGGCTACGAACGTCGCGGAAACATCGGTGACCCTGCCCGGTATTCGCGGAGTCATTGACACCGGCAAAGCCAAGGTTTCAGGATATGCTCCATGGAGCGGACTGCCGACCCTCGAAACGCAGAAGGTGAGCCAGGCGTCCTGTATTCAAAGAATGGGACGGGCAGGCCGTATTGCTCCGGGTATTTGCTATCGACTGTTCAGTGCGATTGATTTCAACGGTCGGCAGAAATTCACAGAGCCCGAGATCAAACGCATTGATCTGTGTCAGACACTCTTGGAAGTGCAGGCGATCCAGCCTCATGAAAAGAAGGCCTGGGAAACGCTCCCCTGGTTTGAAGCGCCTGATGATGCGATTTTGCAGCATAACCTTCAGCTTCTGCAGTCCCTGGGGGCCTTCGATGCCGCTGGGCATTTAACGGCTGATGGCCGTTTCATGGCTGATTTCCCGCTGCATCCGCGTCTTGGCCGCATCATGCTGGAAGGCAGAAAGCAAGGGATACCTGGCGCTGCTTTGCTGGCAGCTCTTTTGATCGGTGAAGGGATGCTGCTGCGCGGTGATGAAAATGCGCGGGATCATCTGGACTGCGACGTCACCTATCAGATGGAACTTTTTTTACAGGCCATTCTGAAAAAACCTGGGGCGCGCCGTGATCTTGATTTTGCGAAGATGCAAAGGCTGCGGCAGCTCTATGACAATATGCGGCGCATCTGTGATGCAGAGCCGCTTCAGAATCTGGATCCTCTGGATGGCCCGCGCATTCGCAGAGCTATTTTTGCAGGATTTGCGGACCGGGTCGCGAAGTATCGACCCGCGGCGAGTCAGGCCGGGCATCGGAAGCAGCGGCATTTTAATTTCTGTCTGGGACGCGGAGCGGTGCTGAATGAGTCTTCGGTTGTTCGCGACCGCGAGTGGCTGGTGGCGATCGATGCGCGGGAGACTTTAAGCGAAGAGGCGGATACACAGCGCGGGCGGATTTTTGTGGCGTCGGCTGTCGAAACGTCGTGGCTTAAGGACGATCCTTTTCACCTCCTGCAGAATGCTCTTGATGTTCGTCTGGATGAAAAGACCGGCCGGGCGCGGAAGGTGACGAGCCTCAATTATGGTCGCCTCGTTCTGGAGGAGACGGTGGAGCAGGCTGATGCCGCCGCCATCGAGGAGCTGCTGCTCGGAACAGTGCGGCAGCGGTGGCCTGAGGCTTTTCCTGATCTTTCGGAATTTCATTCGTATCATAAAAAAGTCGAGATCCTCGACCGCCACAATTTTTCGCATAAACTGCCGCGTTTTGAAGGCGATATGCTGGAACTTCTGCTGGCGTACCTTTGTGAAGGCGCGCGATCCCTGGCCGATGTCACGGGCCGCAGCCTGCGGCAGGCGATCGAAGAGCAGCTGGATTATGATGACATTCTTCTTCTGCAGCAGCAGTGCCCGGATCACGTCAGCCTGAAGAACGGTAAAAAATTCCGCATTCATTATGAAGAGCCGGGCGAGCCCTGGATCGAAGGACGCATTCAGGAATTTTTCGGACAACCCGTGACGCCGCGTATTTGTTCCGACCGTCAGCCGCTGCTTTTGAAACTCCTGGCCCCCAGCCGCCGACCCGCGCAAATTACCCAGGACCTTGCAGGATTTTGGCAGGGCAGCTATCACGAGGTGAAAAAGGAGCTGAAAAGACGCTATCCCAAGCATGCCTGGCCGGATGATCCGGTCAATGAAAAGCCTCCGGAGCCACGCCCGCGTCCTTCGTGATGGGATGGCTGTCCGCCTCCCGCAGACGCGCCCGCGTCCTAGGCTGTCCGCCTCCCGCAGACGCGCCCGCGTCCTAGGCTGTCCGCCTCCCGCAGACGCGCCCGCGTCCTAGGCTGTCCGCCTCCCGCAGTCATCTCTTTCACCTGAGCGCGGGTCTTCCCGACTCGCGGACGGCACTTTCACCTGAGCATGGCACTTCTTTCCAGATTCCTCTATAGTACCCGCCTGGCCGCAGGACTTATGTGGCGATGTGGCATATATGCTGGAAGGAGAGGTTTCGAATGTCCGGAAAACGCAAAATAGTGATCACAGCGGCGCTTCCCTATGCGAATGGCCCGGTTCATATCGGTCATTTGGTGGAACATTGCATGGTTGATTTCTGGGCGCGTTTCCAAAGGATGCGGGGCCACGACTGCTACTTCATCTGTGCCGATGATACCCACGGAACTCCGGTGATGGTCAACGCCCGTAAACAAGGCGTGACGCCTGAACAGTTGGTGGAAACCGCGCGCGTCGAACACGTGCGTGACCTCAATGGTTTTGAAATTCTTTATGACAACTACGGCTCGACCAACAGCGCGTCGAATAAAAAAATCTCGGATCGCATTTTCCTCGCGCTCAAGGAAAAAGGTCATATCGAAACCAAAACCCTGCAGCAGGCCTACTGCGAACACGATAAAATGTTCCTGCCTGATCGTTTCGTCAAGGGCACCTGTCCCCGCTGCGGCACTCCCGATCAGTACGGCGACGGCTGCGAAGTCTGCAGTGCGGTCTATGGCACCGACGAACTGAAAAATCCCCGCTGTGTTCTTTGCGGCAACCCTCCGGTGCAAAGAGCCAGCGAGAATGTTTTCGTCAAGCTGAACGACTTCAAAAACTTTCTGAAGGAATGGGTTCCCGAGCACAACAGCCAGGAGATCACCAAAAAGCTCAGCGAGTGGCTCAAGGACGATCTGCAGTCCTGGTGCATCTCGCGCGACAAACCGTATTTCGGCTTTGAAATCCCGGGCTATCCCGACAAGTTTTTCTATGTCTGGTTCGATGCGCCCATCGGTTACCTCGCATCACTCGACGACTATGCCCGCGCCCGCAGCAAGACCTTCGAGGACTACTGGAATAGCCACGAGATCTATCACTGCATCGGCAAGGACATTATCTATCACCACAGCCTCTTCTGGCCTTCGATGCTGAAAGCGGCCGGCCTCAACACACCGACCCAGGTGATGGTGCACGGCATGCTCCAGGTCAACGGCGCGAAGATGAGTAAATCACGCGGCACCAATATTTCGGCGGGAACCTATCTCAAGCATCTCGATCCGAATTATCTGCGCTATTACCTTGCATGCAAAATGTCCTCGTCGATCGACGACTTCGATTTGAACTTCGAAGACTTCGTCTCGCGCGTGAATTCGGACCTGATCGGCAAGATCACCAACGTCGCCTCGCGCGGGGCCCAGATGCTGCAAAAACTCGGCGGGAAAATGGGTGCCCTGAGCGAAGAGGGCCGCGCCCTCGTGGTCCAGGCTCAGGCCCTGAGCGAGCAGATCGCCGCGCATTATGAAGAGCGTGATTTCTCGAAGGCCATCATCGCGATCCGTGGGATTGCCGATGAAGCCAACAAATATTTCGACAAGCACGAGCCCTGGAAACTGGTGAAAACGGACGAGGCCGCGACCATTCAGATCCTCACGGGGATTTTGAACCTCTTCCGCATCATGACGGTCTACCTGAAACCCGTGCTGCCCGGATACGCTGCAAAAGTGGAACGCCTCTTCCAGGAAGATGGCTATACCTGGAGCAGCGCGCAGCAGATACTCGAATTCCATGAAATCTCGCCCTATGAGCACCTCGCCAAACGCGTGGAGATGGCTCAGGTTCAGGGCATGCTTGAGGAAGCCAAAGCCCTGGCCGCGGCTTCGATGGAAAAATCCGCACCTTCAGGAGAAGCCGCCTTGAATCTTGCACCAACGATCGGCATCGACGATTTCCAGAAGATCGACCTTCGCGTCGTCAAGATCGTGGATGCCAAGAACGTGGAAGGCGCGGGCAAACTTCTGCAACTGACCCTTGATCTTGGTAACGGTGTCACGCGGAATGTTTTCTCGGGCATCAAATCCACCTATAAGCCCGAGGACCTGATCGGGAAAATGACGGTGATGGTGGCGAACCTCGCACCGCGCAAGATGAAGTTCGGTGTGAGTGAAGGCATGGTCCTGGCTTCGGGTGATGGTGATAAACTCGCTGTCCTCTTTCCAGACAGCAACGCCGTTCCTGGTCAACGCATTAGCTAAAGCAAAGGAGAGCCATGGAGTTGCGACGCTTTTTGGAGCTGAACGAGGCCATGGCTCTGCGGGAACTCCTCGATCAGATCCTTCGTGTGGAAGCCGCCTGGGATGACGAATCCCAGCGTCAGGCCCAACTGCAAAAACTTTTCGAACTGCTCGATGGGGCCGCCCTGCACCGCGGTCCTATCGTCCGCGGCCTCGCGTCCTTGCGTCAGCGCATTCCGGACAATCCAACGTTCCATCAGTTCATGAGTCTTGTCGTTCCCATCGAACGGCAGCACAGTCGCGCCATAGCCGATGGCGATTTTCCTGTTGCCAGCGAAGATCGTCAGGAGCCGAAGGAAGCCCAGCTGATGCCCCTTGTTTTGGTGCTGGATAATCTGCGTTCGGCCTTTAACCTCGGATCCATCTGGCGTCTTGCGGAATGCCTGGGGGTCAGCAAACTTCATCTCACCGGCTATACCGCCACGCCCGATCAGGCCAAGGTCAGCCGGGCCGCGCTCGGAACCGAGCAGCTGGTCGCCTGGGAATGGCATGCGCATCGCGAGGACTGCCTGGAAAAACTTCGCGTCGAAGGTTATGCGCTCTATGCTCTGGAAACCAGTCCGAACGCTGTGCGCCTTGACAGCTTTGCCTTTCCCAAACAGAAGGTCGCCCTTCTTTTGGGAAATGAACGCTATGGTTTTGAATCCGATCTTTTGAAGCGCTGCGATGCGGTGCTGGAGATACCGTGCTGGGGTCGGAAAAATTCCCTTAATGTCGCCGTCACAGCCGGTATCGCTGTTCATGAGCTGCGACGCCAGTGGCTGGCGTCCGGATATCTTAGCACGTAAGCATCACTTGGGTTTTTCTTCCTTCTCGGGTGGTGTTCCCCAGCGTGCAATCGTCGTTGGGAAGCCTTCGTGCTTTTCTCCGTAGGCGAAGATCGAGCGGATATCCACCGGCATCTCACCCGGCTGTGGTCCCCGCTTCTCGGCGAATTCCACGGTATTCGAAGCCAGATCCGCATAACCCGCGCTGGCCTTTTGCAAAGCCCTCTCCAGTTTCTTGCTCAGATCAAATTTTTCACGGCTGGTTTCTGCATCGCGATCCGCATCGCGCAAATCAAAAGTCGCCAGACTCTCGGCCCGCATGGCATCAAGCAGCCGATCGAACTGCTCCTGATCATCGGCATCCAGATCCGACCACTTATAAAGCTTCAATCCTTGTCGATTGCCAATCCAAATGCGTCCCATCACACCGAAAACCTTATCGTTGGAGCTCGGCAGATCCTCCATGACCAGGACGGGATAAACGCGGGTGGGAAAGCCTTTATTCAGCAGTTCATAAACCAGGGTTCCATCGTTGCGAACCCGCACGGCTGCGATCATATTGCCAAAAGGAAAAAAAGGAGCGAGGGAAGTCTTGGACCCATTCACCACCCGCATGCGCGTGCTGTGATTCAGATCCACTTTGCTGATGGCTCGGTTCTGCGGCTTGCGTTTAAAGGTCGTCATCAACTCCCGCACCTGATCAATCCCGATCACCACATTCAAAGCGCTTCCCTGAGTGTAGCCAGCGTGATAAACACCGACCAGTTCAAATTCCCCCGTTTTGCAGGAAACGGCAAACACCGGCGAACCCGAATTGCCCGGAGACAAAAGCGCATCAATGACGAAATCCACGTGATCCCATTCCTTGTATTCGTCATGATCATAGGCGGCGATCACTTTCCCGGCATTGGTTGCTTTAAAAACGCCCAGGGGGAAGCCGCGAACATCGACCACGTTCCGTTCCTTAAGGCCCGAACTGTGCCCGATCTTCCAGGGGAGCACGGGCAATTTGCTTTTGGTCTTGAGAATGCTGATGTCCAGCTGCGGATCAGAGACGACGCGCGTCAGCTGAATATCGTCACGATCGAAGCTATCGCTTTCATCATCGACGATCTTCACCGAATCGGCCACGCGCTTGCAACCCGCCGGCACATCATCGGCCGGATTCTGCTCATCAGTGACATTGGGCCAATCCGAAACATGCTCGTTGGTCATCACATAGGTTTCGCCATTCTGCGTTTTATAGGCGAAGGCCGTGCCGTGGCCTATGACTTTGCGCTTTTTCTTGCGGATATTCCCATCCGGTCCATAGGAAGGGCATTCATAGGTAGCCATGGTTCTTATGCAAAAGGTATAGGACGGCACCTGTTGTTCCAGTTCCCTGGCCTTGGGATTCAAAGCCGACAGGTCATCCGCATATTCATTGGTGCAGTATGGTCCTGGTGCAACCGCGGCATCGTTTTTGACCTCGGCCTGGGATTGCGGCCCTTCTTCGACGGCCGCCACGGACAGGCCAGGGACGAGCAAAGAAAGGACATAGGCCCATTGACGAAATGCTGACATGTTTTCCTCCTCGTGAATGGCATCGCTCTGCGACCATCCTTTATACCATAGTCACAGGTGGGAGGCTGGGATTCCCAATGCCCCTTGTCAAATAGACCTATCCTGCAGGCCTTGTCAAAAAGGTGAAAAGCCGCTACACAAGGACTTTGCGCCATTAGGACTTTTGAATCATGAGTGATCGCATCCGCCGTCTGGCTTCCTACGTTCGTCCGCACAGCGTTCTTTATGACCTCTGCTGCGATCACGGTTACATTGGTTTGACGGCCTGGGATCAAAAGCCGCTGGCTGGCCTTGTCTTTGTCGATCAAAGTCCGAATGCTCTGCGAGCCGTGCATGAGGCTTTGAAGGAACGGCAGCTCACAGAGGATCCTCGGGTCCAGGTCATCACAGGACTCGCCGAGAATCTTCAGATCAACGGCGACAGTCCCTGTGATTTTGTGATGGCCGGCGTTGGCATTCGCACGATCGTGACGATTATCCGGGAACTATTTCCCTCGGGTCCCGGTCCGCATCGTCTGATCATCTGTCCTGAGAAAAATTCGCTTGAGCTCCGCAGCTTTTTACAGACACAGAAACTTGGAGTCGTGGCCGAGGATGTGGTGATGGAAGCTGAACGTTTTCGTGAAATTATAGTTTTGGAAGAAAAAGGCGGTCCCATTCACCTGCTCGGTGAAGGTTACGTGGGTCGTGAGGATCCTCATGTTCAGAACTTTGTAAAGTCGCTTCGGGCCTGGCACGCGGCGGTGACCAAAAAAAGAGAAGCCCGCTCAGCCCCTTGAAGAAGAGGCGGATCAACCTTGGGTGAAGGACGCGTCAGGGTTGCCATCGAACCATCGACATGCAGCTCCCTTACTCCGCAGCCTTTTCCTCGCCCTTTTCCTTACTGTTATCAAACGCGTCGTAGACCTGAGAATTCAGACCTCCGACATAGCTCATCGAGCGGGTGATCCCGATGATGGCTCCCAGAATGATAATCACGGCAACTCCCATGACGATCATCCCGCGTCGGCGCCCGGCGGCACCAAAGTTCTTCTCGTAACGTTCAAGCAGTTCGGCTGAAGGTTTGGATTCGGGTTGCATAAGCAAGCCCTCCCAAATGAGTTGTTGGTTCCCGTACTCTGTATCGGAGCTGCTGCCGCGAAAAGTGATAAAGCGGGTTTTCAGCCTATGATTTCCGAGGGATAATGGCGGTTATTTAAACTTCATGACTTATGCAAAAAAGTTCAAGCATAATCGGGACTCATGGATGAGACCCGATGACTGCTGAATATTCAGGGTGTTATCGTGCTGAATGCTACTTCATGAGGAGACGGAGGACCGACAGTGCCGCTACTTCATAAGAAGGCGCAGGACTTTTTCCTTGGAGCGAATCCAGGGGAAATAGCGGACGGGAAGATCCATCGAGGTGCCGTTCACCAGCACCGCCTTTTTATGGGAAAAGGCATCAAAAGAAAACTGCCCATGGTACGCACCCAGCCCGCTGGCGCCCACGCCGCCGAAGGGTAAATTGGGATTGGCGAGATGCATAAGAGTATCGTTGATACAGCCGCCTCCGAAGCTCACCGAGCCGATAATATCCTGATGCTCGGCAGCATCATCCGAGAAAAGGTAAAGCGCCAGCGGCTTTTCAAAGCCCAGAATAAAACGTTTAGCCTCTTCCAGATCCTTAACGGGAATGATCGGCAGCACAGGTCCAAATATTTCCTCCTGCATCACCGGATCATGAATCTGCACGCCGGTCATCAGAGTCGGTTCGATCAGAAGCTGCCCCGGATCCGAACGGCCCCCAAAGTTCACCTTGCCCGGCTCGATCAGGCGGCTCAGTCTTTGAAAATGCCTCTCGTTGATAATGCGAGGCAGCTGCTCATTCCGCAAGGGATCGGTACCAAAACGCAGCGTAATTTCCCGCCGCAAAGCTTCGATCAAAGCATCATGAACGCCATCCTCGACCAGGACGTAGTCCGGTGCCACACAGGTTTGCCCGGCATTCAAAAACTTGCCGAAGATGATACGACGAGCCGTGACGTCCAGATTCGCTTTGCGGGTCACAAGGCACGGGCTTTTTCCACCCAGCTCCAGCGTGCACGGAGTCAGATGCTTTGCAGCCGCGGACGCAATCACCTTGCCCACGGCTGTGCTGCCGGTGAAGAATATGTGATCCCAGCGACGTGATAAAAGTTCCTGGCTGAGCTCGACGCCACCATTCAAAACGCGCAGGTATTCCGGCGCAAAATTTTCATTGATCAGCTTTTCCAAAAGAACGGCTGTGTGCGGCGCCAGCTCGGAAGGCTTGATGACCGCCACGTTTCCGGCCGCGATGGCTCCGATCACCGGCGCTATAGTCAGCTGGTAGGGATAATTCCAGGGACTGATAATCAGGCTGCGACCCAGGGGTTCAGGGACGATGCGGCTTCGCGCCGGAAATACCGTCAAAGGAGAGCCGACCTTGCGTGGTTTCATCCAGCGCTTCAGGTGTTTCAGCGCATCGGAAATCTCGGCATAAACGATGCCGATTTCTGCCAGGAAGGCTTCCGTTTCATGTTTGCGCAGGTCCTTGCTTAAAGCATCCAGGATGTCCCGTTCATGTAAATGGGCGACCTGCATGAGTTTTTGCAGCTGCTGCCGGCGAAACTCATAGCTGCGCGTCGCACCGCTTTGAAAGTATTGGTCCTGGCGCTTGATAAGGTCATCCAGCAAAAGGGGAGCAGTAATTTGCGGCAAGGCGTGTGACATACGGTATCCATTCTTTCATGAATGACGGTCGTCAAAGGGACGAGCGGCCCCCACTCTAGCATGCACACGCCGGATCGGAAAGTGCCTTATATCGGCATGGGAAGCTTGAGCGATCGGAAGACCTGACGGTTTTTCCGATGCTCCGTATCCTCAATAAATGAGAAATATTTCTCGCGATCCTCGGCATGAATGTCGCAGATATTGATACCGTAACGTTTGATTTTCTTTTCAAAATCCACTTCGCAGCGGATCACCTTGCCGAGGCAGCGGATGGGCTGGTCTTCCAGGAAGAGAGTCAGCTCCAAAAGTGTCGACTCGTGAAAGGGCACGCGGAACCCTGGAGGGCTCGCGAGCAGAAAGCCGGTCTTCGAGACGTTGATGGTTTTCATGTGATAGGGTTCTTCCGAACCAAAAGTCCTGGCTTCAACACGAGTCGGGATCTCCGTATTGAAGCGGGCGAAGCGCACATGATAGTGATGCCGCGTGGTGAAGGACACCTTCCGATGCGAAGACTCAGGAAGTATCCTTTCAAAATTGACTTCAGGATCCGTCGTGATCAAACGGTAGCGTTTATATCCCGGCGGCAGATTCTTTTTCGGAACGATCTGATGCACAACCAAGGGGATCGGCTGGCCATCGCGGTATTCGACCGTAACCTTGGTCCCGACTTCCAGCGAATCGCTGGAGATGATGCCGATATTGTGATGGGATACTTCATAGAGTGCATAGTCAACGGGCTTTTCCCAGCCTGCAACGGACATCAGGCCGAAACCGATACTCTGTTGGGCTAGCGCCTGATCCAAGACCTGTTCTTCTCCGATGAGTGCCGTGGCCGCCATAAAAAATTCTCCAAGACGAAAATCCTCACATAATGACTATCGGCGGAGCTGCAGCAGAATTGAAAGATTTTTATAGCCTACGAAAAGAACAGGTCTAAATTTTAAGCACAACAGAACTTTGCCAAGGATTTCCTGCTGCCGCGGAACGACAGGATTCATCCTTACTTTGCGAAATTTTGTGTGCAAGTTGTCTGGTAGGGATGTCTCATGATGTCTTTAATCCTTTGGAATCTCGCCCATTTTCTATCGATGGAGGTGCGGATTCCAGGGGGCCGCGAAGGGTTGGACAGTCCGATGAATAGCACTCCTTACGGTTAGTCAGGATATTGAAGTGACCGGCTTCATGGTCCCACAGCTTGGAAAAATAGTGCAAGGGAGGGGCCTCGACCCCTCCGCCTGCCCTCGCTCATTTGCCGTTCGATGCCGTGCCTTTTCCGCTTCTATCAGGCTGCACGACTTCATGGGATGGCGCCGTGCCTTTGCCTGCCTGCCCCTTGCGACTCGGATCCTCGTCATGAGGCCCTGGCCCCTTGCCTGCCTTCTGCCCTGGCTGAGACTGCGGCGGTTGTCCCAATGGATTTCGCTGTGGTTCATTTCCGGTACCCATGAGTAAACCTCTCATCCTTACTACATTTTTCTTTGCAGCGCCCACCTTCTGTGGGCAATTCTTTTGACTTCATGAATCGTACCAATTTACCTCAATTCATTTTTCTGGCTCTATAGCGAAAAGAACCGTGAAAGGAGCCCATGATGATAAAGTTTGCAGGCTACACTCTTGCCCTTCTGGGATGGATGAGTCCGGTTGCGGAGGCTCGTTATATCGGGCCGCTTTTGGTGAAAGAGACCAGCACAGGCTTCGTAGTGGCCGAGGATTCCAAAACAGAAAAATGCGAAGTTTTTGCACAAAAGACCGTGTTCACAACAAACTTTGGTGGCGTGGGCAATTTAACTGGCGTTTGGACGAAGAACCAAACGCTCGATGGCGATCTGATGACCTTGATTCAGAATGCAAGGAAGCAGAAGCTTGTGAATCAGCCGGGTGCTGTGGACGGTCCCTCTGTCCGTTATTACGCCTGGATGATCAATCCCGATGATTCGGTGACCCGCGTGATGCTTTATGACGAAAATGGTGGCACGGGTATTATTCTCAGCAATCGTTCTTCCGAAGCCCGCGTGTTGAAGAATGTCCTCGATTCGCTCTGCCCCGAGATGCTGAAGGGAATTGGGCCGGCTCCTATTCCTTGAAAACAGAGGACAGTCAGCCCGTCCTTTCTCTTTGCGAAGGCACTTTTCGGTGTGCCGGAAGGTGCAACTGTAACCATGACGATGTTTTCCAATGTGCTTGACCAGCTTTACTATGGGCCTAATATTTCAGGTGGCATGGGAGGCTGTAAGATCGCTGAAGGCGCGATGGCGGGACCGGGTTTCTGTACGGCTTATCCCAGCGTGTTCCCTTACTTCGGCGAAACCAATCCCACGGTCGAGTATTTCAAGGTCGCCAATTCCAAAACCACGGCTGCGGATCTTACAGCGGATGAGTTTGAACGTTCAAACCCGCGGGCTGGACCTCCAGGTCGCTGGTTTGATTTTTCAGTCGATCTTTTTGAATTTTAGTCCAGCCTTGCCTGCGACATCCAGTGTCAGCTGACGCTTATTCAAACTGATGGAATAGGCCGAAGCAATCAAAGCGCTGCCGCGTTCCACCGAAGCCGGCGCATCATTCATCGTGCAGCGGCTTCCTGTCAGGTCATACCAAAGTTCATCGCGAACAGTAGGAAGCGAACAGCTTTGTTGGTGGAATAACGTATTCAAGGTATCCTGCGACCGAATGCTCGCATGCACTTCCCAGATTCTTCCGTCCAGTTTTTCATCGGCTGCAGTATATGTCATGTAATAACGAGCGATGTAAGAAGACTCTCCACACTGGGCATCCTGATAAACCTGTTTCTCCAGCACGGCCTTCGTCGGATCCAAGAGAAAACTCCAGCGTGTGCTTCCCGAAGCCGACACTTCGCAGAGTGTTTCCCAGTAACCAATCAATCGCGAGTCATCAAGATTTGACTGAGGCATCGAACGTGGGTATTTCGCGGGTTCAGGCACGGGAGTTGTTGCGTTTTCGGGAACGGTTTCCTGACCACAGGCAAAGAGCTGGCTGACAAGCGCAAGGGTAAACAAAAAGCGGTTTAACATAGCGTTTTCTCTCCTTAGGTGCCTGGGATGGGGGAGGCTGGGAGAGGAGTGGGAGAACGGCAAAATATTGCAGTGACCGCAGGTAGCAAAGTCTCTGCTCCTTGTGAGCCACTGCCCGATCTCAAGACGAAGGCATGTGAAGCGAATCGGCAATGCCGTTGTATTGATACCGATGAATGATCCTTGGGGTTTGTTTAACGGACGCCCGCGATGTTTTTGGATTTTCCGGAAGAGCGTAAGCAGCCCGCGGACAAGGAGAAATACTTTTGTTTTTTTGATAAGGAAGAAGTACTCATCGGTGCTGGAAACTTTGCTGAAGAAAAAACCTGGTGATGTGACTTTATCTTCTTTGACGGTAGCTGAACTTCATTATGGTGCCGAGAAAAGCTCCGCTATTGAGAAGAATAGAGAGGCACTCGGATTATTTTTGACAGCATTCGAAATCCTAAATTTCGATATTGCGGCTGCAGAAGAATATGGGCGTATTCGATCCGTTCTTGAAGAAAGTGGGATTTCAAAGCTTAAGACCCAGGATTGGGTTGTGCAGTAGCTGAAGAACCGCAACTGATTTGAAAGTTGCTTCGAAACTTGCTGGACGACAGCATGGAGGCGGCGATGGTCAATGACACCCTGAAGATGGCATTTCGCAGGCGCACCGTAAAAGAGGGATTGATCATACACTCTGACCAGGGAGCGCAGTATGCGAACAGTGAGTTCAGAGGCATACTAAAGGCTTTCAATGCCATCCAGAGCATGAGCCGCAAGGGCGACTGTTGTGATAACCCGGTGGTGGAATCTTTCTTTGCAACCATCAAAGGGGAACTGATAGACCGCCAATCCTGGATCAACAAAGCACAAGCCAGACTCGCGATTGTTGAATGGATCGAATGCTTTTACAACAACTAGAGGCGTCACTCGTCAATTGGTGGCGTCTGTCCCGTGGAATACGAGTCCTTGACAAGCGCTATGCAGGCAGCTTAAGAAAACACTCTACAGAATCCGGGAAATTCCACCGAACTTCATCGAGGCTTGGTCGCAATAGACAAATTTGCAATAAGATCTTTCAAGTCTGACTGAACGACTTTCCAGAGAGCTTCCTCATCGAGATTGAAATACCGATGAACTAAGATATTTCTCATCCCGATAATAGCTTTCCAAGGAATCTTCGATAATCTCGCTCGAGTTTCCTCCGAGACGCGACCCGCAGCTTCGCCAACAGTTTGGATGCACCGAATCACAGCTGCCTTGGTTTTCTTATCCTGACAAAATTCTTCAAAGGACATCTGTCCTACGAATTCAATCGCGTCCGAAGCGTGTTCGATCATGTCTGCAATTAAAATGCGATCATCTCTCTTGGACATATTGATTCACCGCTTCAGCAAGGATAGCTACTTTGAGGCGAGGGTTCAGGCTGCGAGGTGTTACGAGATCAATTCGTCTACCGCCGAAAATCTTGGAGAGCTTTTCAATCATATCGGGCCACCAAAGAAGACTAGGGGTTTGCCCTTCTTCGAACTCAACAAGTACATCGACGTCGCTGGTGGAGGTAAAATCATCTCGAAGAACAGATCCGAATAAAGCCAAACGCTTTACCTTTTGCTGTTCGCAAAACTCCTGGAGTTTCTGGGAATCGAAGCTGATTTTAATAGGCATAAAGGCTCCCTATAGAGGCCAATCTGCTTTTATTGTACCCGAAAAGCAAAGATTTTCCAGCCAGCGAACGCAGGCTCAAAACGATCCAGGTGACCGCGCAGCGGGCACGTCTCTATCGTGGGATTTAATGGAATCTCCAGAAAAGAAAAAACCCGCAGTCGATTTCTCGTACTGCGGGTTTTTCATGGTGGAGGTAAACGGGATCGAACCGATGACCTTCGCAATGCCATTGCGACGCTCTACCAACTGAGCTATACCCCCGATCTCTTTGCAGAAGATCGCCTCACATCGCTGCGAGGTAGACACGGTTTATGCTTGAACCCGATTTCCTTGTCAACGATTTTTCTCTCTGCTTGCCAGGCGGCGGCTGCTCTTTTACGATGATCGCTCCTCAAGAGCCTCTGCGGAAGGAGAATCAGCCCTATGGAACAGAGAGAAGAAAAGTTCAAGAACCTGCTGCTGCTTGGTAGCATACTGGCGGTATTAGGTATCGGCCTGTCCATCTATTCGCTCCTGCACCATCTGGAGCTGAAGCAGGCCGGCGCGACCAGCTTTGCTTGCAACATCAATGACACCCTGAGTTGCGACGATATCGCCAACAGCAAGTTCGCCGAGGACCCCTGGGGCAACCCGATGGGTGTCTACGGAATTGGTTATTTCCTCGGTCTTTTTGCTCTGTTGATCACCGCCCGCGTAAAAGAAAATCTGCGGCAGGATGCCCTGCAAGCATACAGCGTCATGGTTGGCATCGGGGTCGTCGTTTCGATTGCCCTCTTCGGAATTTCTGAATTCGTGATCGGGAAAATCTGCCCAACCTGCGTCGGCGTTTATGCCGTCACCTTGATGCAAGCCGCGGTGCTCTTCTTCACCCGCGACGCTGTGCCCAAACCCTGGAGCATGAAAAGCATCACCAACGGCGGCTGGTATGGAATCATCGCACTGGTTGCAACCGTCGCCGTGTATCAGGTTGTGAAGCCAGCCTCGACCCGTAACTTCAAACCTGACAATCCCATGAGTCAGGAAGAAGTGCAGAAGCACATGGAAAAACTCGGTGCAAGCCGTGGGGAATCGCCCATCCTCGCCTCGCTCGATCCTACGCCTTCACCCTCCGTGAAGATTGATTTCACCGCTTACAGCGGACTCGGCGAGGACTACCGCAAAGGCTCCGATGACGCCAAAGTCAAAATCGTGGAATTCGCCGACTATCAGTGTCCGTCCTGCGCGACCGCTTCCAAGGTGATGAAGGCCCTGCACGCGGATATGGGCGACAAGGTTCTGATCGTCTTCAAAAACTTCCCGCTCGACAGCACGTGTAACCCCACGATGCAATCGAAGATGCACCCCTTCGCCTGCGAAGCGGCGATCATGACCCGTTGCGCGGCCCAGGTCGGAAAATTCTGGGAACTCAACGAGCGCATCTTTGATAACTACCGCGATATAGATTCCACCCGTCTTGTGGCCTGGGCCAAGGATGTGGGCCTCAATGATGACCAGATCAAACAGTGCAAGGCGTCGCCTGATATCGTGAAAAAGATCCAGGATGATGTGAAGCAGGCAAACGAAGCCGGGCTGACCGGAACTCCCACGATTTTTATCAACGGCCGCAAGTATAACGGCGCCGTGGATCCCGAAACGCTGAAGCAGGTCGTCGAGGCTCTGCTGAACAGCTGATTTCAAGAAAAGAAGGCCAGTGATGAATATTAACTTTGAACACGACTACCAACAGAAGATTCTCAGCATGCGTTTTGCCGAGCCCACCACGCTGGGCCAGGACAGCGATGTGATGAACTGGAGGCAGACCTGGCTCAATGCGCTGAAGTCCTGGCATTCGCCTTATAAAGCTGTGATCGACGGATCCCAGCTGCGCCTGGCCCTGGATGCGGACAAGCCTTCCCTTCAGGCGGCGCTCGGCCGGATGGAAAAAGTCCTTGCTGGATTTTTCCTGAAAAAAGCCGTGATCTGGGGCGTCGACAAGGAATTTGCCGACCTCATGCCCTTTGATTACGCCGAGACCGAAGACGCGGCCTGGGAGGCCATCGGCATCAGGAAGGCCCGCGGTCCTGTGGAACCCGCCGATTTTCGCAGCAGCATCCAGCTCCAGAATCATTTCCGCCAGCACGTGGTGGAACTTTCGTTCGCGGCTGATGCCGTCATTGATACCAAGGAAAAGCTGCAGACTCTGCGCAGCAAATTGACCAACAATCTGATGCAGTGGCATTCCGCCTGGAGTCTTCTGGTGGATTGCACGCATCTGGAAATCTCTCCGGATCTGCATGCGGAATGGGAGCAGATGCTGAAGTTTTTCCGCGGCTTTTTCCTGAAGGAAGTGCTGGGTTATTCTCCGAAATCCAAGGAACTGGCCTATCCCTTCCAGGTGTATCGAGCCCGACATAATGCCGCTGGTCGGCTGGAGGCGGAAGGCCTCTTTTCCGGTGAGGATGCCGACTGCAAGAGTCGGAAGTCCTGAGTGTTCACCTTGACCAAGTTTCGACAAGCGGGGTATATAAAGGCTCCATGATGCCCTTGGGGCCTACCCGCTGATTATTTTTCAGGAGTCATGCCGTGCAACCTGTCGAACTTTATCCGATTCAAAATTCCCTTATCCTGCGTGCGCGCGGCGTGGAACTGCTGGTTCTCTCGCATCACGTCACCGAACTGAAGGCACGCAAAGACACCAAGGAATTCGCCGACTACTTTTTGAAGCGCGCGATGGTGAATCGCTCGGCTCGTAAACTTTTCGAAGCCTGGCTGCGCAAGGATACAACTCTGTGGCGCCGGATCTATCACTCGGTGATGCACGACTTTGAAGAGAACAAGGAAGAGACGACGGAAACAGCCGCAGCTGAAACAGCCAAGGCTTAAGACCTCATCCACCCACTGACCCCCTTCAGACTCGGTGATTTATGCCGATAAATCCAGGAGGGGGTGGGTCATGATCCGCAAGTTTCTGATCTGTGGTAAGAAACAGATCTATATGCAAAGTAAGAATATCGAGACCTATAACGAAATCGGCAAAGTCATTGAACTCGTTATGCCGGTCCGCGATTTCTGGGATCTTGAGAAGCTGATCAAAGACGTCAACTACCTTCTGGCTGCGGGTGAAGCCCAGGCCGAGGTTGCCACCTCTTACCGTAAAGTCCTGCGCCGATCGGCTCGTTTCGCGGTGCGGGAGATGGACAGATCCTGGCTCTATGGACAAAAAAATAATCAGTAAACCTGCTGCTTTCCTGGATCGAGACGGTGTTCTCGTTCGTGATACGGGTTACGTCTATCGCATCGAGGATCTTGAGATCCTCCCCCGCGTCCCCGAAGCCCTAAAATTACTCCATGATCATGGTTATCTTCTGATCGTTATCTCCAATCAGGCCGGTGTCGCCCGTGGATACTATTCCACCGATGACGTCGATCACTTCCATGCGGAAATGCAAAAACGCCTGGAACACGAGCTCGGTTTCACCCTGGATGGGATCTATTACTGCCCCCATCATCCCGAAGGCTCCGTCTTCGAACTCGCGATCAGCTGCAGCTGCCGCAAACCGGGAACGGCTCTTTTGGAAAAAGCGGCTCGGGATTTTGCCATAGATTGGGAACACAGCGTGATGGTCGGTGACCGTGCGAGTGATATCGAGTGCGGATTGAAAGCCGGCATCGTGGGTATTCAAATCGAAAGCGATCAGTATGAAGGTCATGAAGCCCCGCACGTAACGGTGCGGGATCTTTTTGAAGCGGCGGAGTGGACGGTGAAACACCGAGCCCCTTAACCGCCGGTCTTGTGATCTTTGTACTTTTTCAAAAGAATTTTGATGCGAGGGCCGCAGCGTTCGCCCTTGCAGCCGCCTGAGCCTGATCCCACCTTTTGATTCACATCGGCCACGGTATCGCAGCCAGGCAGGGCTTCCAGGATTTTTCCCAGCGGAATGCCTTTGCATATACACACAACGCGAGTCATCTGCTTGATCCGCTCACGAGCCTGCTCTTCCGGCGTCAGGGGACGCTCCGTTTCATCATTCAAAATGGAATCCTTGTCATCGGGCATGCCGTACTCCCTTAATCCCCGTTCTTTCACCTTAGCATAAAAACAAGCCAGGGCAGAACAGGCCACATAGGCAGCACCCGGGGCGGAGGGATTCAAATTTTCAGGTAAAGAGCCTGAAGCCAATCCAACCACCGTTCATCGAATGCCGCAAAAATCCAGCCGCTGGCATTGCAGGCCGCATGCAAGGCCATGGCTGCTGTGATACGACCGGATGCAAGATACAGCCATTCGCAGCATAGACCTAAAAGCAGGGGGCCTAGCGGCAGAGCCAGCTGATTCCACTCCCCATTCCCATGCGCCATGGCAAAGACCAGGGCGGACGCATAGGCACCCCAGAATCTTCCCAGCCTTTGCCGGGCCCAGCCCCCTATTCCGTAGCGAAAAACGAGTTCCTCGACAATCGGAATCCAAAGCACAAAGCCCAGGATGCGAGGGTCCCACGCAAGGTCGATCGCTGGGGCACCCTCGACAAACATACGGGTCACCCCCGCAGCCCCAAGACTGCCCCCCAGAATGATCAGCGCCGGTCCATAGGCTCGAAGGCCCCAGCGCCTTGGAATGCGAAGCCCTGCTCCAAAACGCCAAAGGATGACGGCCACTCCGCTGTGAAGCAGGGCAATGGACAACCATCCTGGGGGCAGATTGCGGCCTATAAAGCCATAGAATAGCGAAAGCGCCCAACCCAGAAGGATGAGGACAGCGATAGGAAAAAGGCGCGTGGAGGAGTCGAGGGTGCTCATGCCGTTATTTTGCTGAGCAGGAAATGTCTTTTCAAGGTTTCAATGATGGTGAGCACATCATTTTTCACAAGATAGCCGTTGGCTCCGGCATTGATGCCCAGGTCGCGGGATCCCGTGTCACCCAGCGAGGTGTGCAGGAAGATGGGTATGCTGTCGTAATCGCGATTCTGCCGGGCCTTCGCAATGAAGGTGATGCCGTCCATCTGCGGCATTTCCACATCGGTGATAATCGCATGAACAGGACCGGTCGCGCTGCCAGGCGCTTGCGACTGCTCGAGCTTCTGCAGGCCTTCGCGGCCATTTTTGGCCAGTATCACGCGATAGCCTTCATGATAAAGCGCCCGGGACACATTGGTCAGAATAAGATTGGAATCATCGATCAAAAGCACGCCCGGCGCATTGCGATTCATATTCATGGGCGGTACCTGCGCATCCGGATCAAAGCCATGCTGCATTCCATGCGATGCCATCGCGTGATGACCGTGGGCCTTCGATTCCAGGCTGGCAATGATCTTTTCCAGATCGAGGATGAACAGAAATTCCGAGTCCTCGATCAGCATCATCCCTGTGATGGACGAATTGCTATCCGCGGACGGCGGCAGCACCTTATCCCAGGTCACGCGACGAATGCGCTGCGTGGAATGCACGATGAAGCCGGCCCGCTTCTGGCTGAATTCAGTCACGATAATCTGCTGATCCGGGGTGATCGGGCTATTATAATCACCAAGCACCGAGCAAAGATTCACAGCAGGGATCGGAATGCCCCGCAGCTCGAAAATACCGGCGATGCCGGGAACGGACGACGAAAGCGGATTGATGCGCGGCATGTGCACGACTTCGCGGACTTTCACGACGTTCACCCCGTAGCTGCCTTTGATCACACGGCCGCCGGGGAGGTTGCGATGCAGGGAGAATTCGATCAGTTCAAAATAATTGCCGCCCACCTCGAAGCTGGTATCGAGTTCGGTGAGATTGGCTTTCATACGGTTCAGCATGCTTGTCCCTTTTCGCTGCCTCAATGATCGGAGTTTTTGCGGAAGGCTTGATAGAGACAATAAAAAACCCCGCATTGTCGCGAGGTTAATGAAAGACTGCGAGAATGTTTGGGGCGGGCGGCCCCTTGGTATTTAGGGTTCCACGGTCATCAGGGTCTTGAAATAGACTTCGAGCTGTTTTCTCTGCACATCACTCAGTTTGCCGAAGCGCAGGCCGACTTCGCCTTTGGAGTTGATCCAGGCAACCGTGGCCTTGATCTTGGAATCAGCGGCGGCCAGTGTTTTCTTTTTACGCGCGGCGGCCTTGCCTTCCTCTTCTCCGGCAGGCAATTCGATCGACATCGTGAGTTCCTGGGCTTTTTTCACTTTCAAAGGTCCCTGCAGCTTCACGCAGGCACCGCCGAGGCTGATATTCAAAACCTTGCCATCGACCTTGGGCGCACGCTTGCCGCGACCTGCGGCTTTGCCGACGAGTTGCGTCATGAAGCTGGCCGAGAAGCGGCGCTCCAGACGATGTTTGCTGACCAGAAAACGATCTATTTTTTCGGAAAGATCATCGAAGTTTATCGGCTTGGGAATCCAGGCCGAGGCGTCCTGATAGGCGAAGAGGTTCTCCACGACAGCCTGTTTCACTATGTCGCTGGGATAGGCCGTCATCAGAATCGGTCCATCGTAAACCCGGCGCATGGCCTCCACCAAAGCGGGTCCGTCAACGTCCGGCAAATCAAAGTCCACCACGCAAAGGTCAGGACGGCGAGCCGTGAGGTAATCCAAGGCCTCTTTGCCCGTGGCGGCGACGTCGACGACAGTGCCCATGATTTTGTCTTTGAAGACCTCGGAAGTCATGACGAGGCTGGGCTTGCATGAATCAGCGATCAAAACGGTTGTCATGGAATAATCCCTTTCATGCGTATGAATCTCGATGCAGTCTTCAGAGGCTCAGTGACTTCCAGAATCGAAGGGATGGACCATGCCTCTAGTTCCATTATAGCGAAGGTCACTGGGAAAATACTGCCCCTGCACATCTGTTAGAATCAAAGTGATCCCCAGATGCATTCCCTCTATCGGGAAGGCTGGGATCCAAGGCCCCGATGGGCTGGAAAACCCAAAGGGTACCGATCCTTACCTTTTGTTAATAAGCGCTTGGGAGTTTTCATGCAAAGACTGGCCAAAGCCTGTTTGATGAGCTGCTTGGGAGTTTTCACTCTCCCTGCGCTCGCAATCACTGACCTGCGCCCGGTGACTTTGCCTTTCACGCAGGATCTTAATACGATGCGTGCAAGTCTCACCCTGCCGGTTACAGATCATGTCCAAAAAATCACCATTCCGTCCAAGAAGCTGAAGACAAGGGCCTATAATCCCAAGAAGGATGAAACCATCGAGCCGATCAGCATCACGGTTCCGCGTTCGGAATCGGGTGTGAGCGAGTTGGCAAGGCGCCTCGCATCAGGGGAAAGCAGTGATCAGCTGCAGACGCTCCTTTTTGATCGCATCAAAAAGCAGGGACCGACTACGCGCGCGACGGTGAAGATTGAACTTCAGCCTGATGACTTCAAGCTCATCAACTTTCAATCCTTGAGCCAGGAACTCTCCAAGGAGCACCATCAGGTGACGGTGAAGACCAAGGAACTGGCGGCCGAGAAAGATACCTGGAATGAGTTTCGTAATCAGCTGAGCTATATCCTGCCTCGCGATCAGCTGGCCCGTATCAACAAAAAGGTGAGAAACGGCGTCGACCTTGTTTTGGATGATGACCTCTTGCCCACCTTTGCGAAGAAGATGGCGGGAAAATTCATCATCTATCGCGGACCCAACTGCTTCCATGCGGCCCTGGCTTTCTTTGATCAGCACCTGACCCGCGCTCCTTCGATCAACGTGAAGGAAGAAGAGGGCTATCACAGGGCCATGATCAACTATGATGAGCTATGGCGGGTCATCAGCAGCGAGTTCTATGAGATCGACCCCCGCAATACCCCGCTTAAATACGGGGATCTGATGGTGTTTTTTGGGGTTCCCCAGGAATCGCCCAAGCACATCAACTTCAAATGGATTCGTCATACCGCCATTTACCTTTTTGGCCCCTACACCTTTTCCAAGGGGTCGAAGTCGCCCAATACGCCTTACTCCGTGAAAAAACTGGAGGATGAGTGGTCAACATGGCGTTCTTTAACTCAGAATCTAGGCGTCAAGATCTACCGCCGCCAGCTGAACCTGTCATCCGGACGATTGCCTGTGAAGCGTGACGACTGGATCTATTGATTGACCTGTCTTGCTACTGAAGGAAAAGTGTTTTCCTGGCTCGTCAGGAGTGGTAATAAAAGCCCCCTGCGCCCTTCCTCGGCGCACTGGTTATCACTCCTCAATTAAAGATAAGCCATGACAGTAGCAAAAACGCATCGCTCGACAGCCAAGATTTTTCGTAGTGAACGCTGGAAGAACGATCATAGTAAACAGTTTTTGAACAAGCGCCCGGCAGCCCCTGCCCGTGACGACTCCTGTTGCGGTACGCATAGTCCGGTCCATGGTAATTACGAACAAAGCCTGGATGCGAAATACAAGACCGCGCTGCAGAAGTTCCGTGAACAGGGACTTTTGGAAGGCGTGAGCGTCATTGAACCTGTGGCCTCGCCGCGCTCCACCGGCTATCGCACACACGCGAAACTCGCTGTGCGTCACGTCCGTGAAGCGGTCGTGAAACCTGAAGCGACCGAACGCTTTGCCATCGGTCTTTTCGCAGCGAATTCCCATCAGGTGATTCACCTGAAAGAATGCCCGATGCACCGCGCCTCCATCAACCGCCTTCTGCCCGACCTGCAGGCGGAGCTGGAAGCCTCTAACCTTCAGCCTTACGATGAGGAAACCCATACGGGTGACCTTCGCTATCTGGCCATCCGCGCCACGCATCTGACCGAAGAGCTGATGCTGACCTTTGTCACGCGTGAAGAGAAGGACAAGGTCGAGCTGAAGGCCATGATCCTTCGTTTGCGGCAGAAAGGGCACGTGATCGTGTCCGCGTTCCAGAACATCAATCCCAATCGCACCAATGCCATCTTCGGTTCGCTCAGCAAAAAGCTGGTCGGAGCGGATGGTCTGCGTGAGTCCCTCTGTGGCCTGACCTTTGAAATCGGTCCCACCAGTTTCTTTCAGGTCAATCCCTGGACTGCGGAGATGATCTATCGCCGCGTGGAGCAGATCGGTGGTCATCGTCAGGGTGATGCCGTGGCCTGGGACCTTTACTGCGGAACGGGTCAGATTTCGATGCTGCTCGCGCAGGCGGGATACCGGACACTTGGTATCGAAGAAAACCCACAGGCCATTGGTGATGCGGAAGCCAACTGTGTGCGCAATGCAATCCCGGCTGCGCTCCGTCCCGCTTATATTTCGGGCCGCGTGGAAGATCTGGACGGACGTTTCCCCAGCTGGTCGGAAAAGCCTGAATTGATCGTGGCCAACCCTTCACGCCGCGGACTGGCGCCTGCGGCCCGTGAACTGGTGCTGAACGGCCTCCGTCAGCGTCCTGGCAGCCGCTTTGTCTATGTGTCCTGTGAAGCGGAGACGCTCATCCGTGATCTCGTGGAGCTGACCAAAGCCGGCCATAAGCTCCTCCAGCTTGAGTGTTTTGACATGTTCCCTTACACCGAAAAACTGGAATGGCTGGCCGTCATCCAGTAAGTCCTTCCTTGAATACCTGGGAGCTGCCTCGACAAGCAGCTCCCGCCTGCGATATACAAGTGTTCAGCACCAACAAGATGGGCAGAACACGCGATGAGCTACGATAACTTCGTTCAACCGAATCCTGAAACATTGACCTACGGTCGTTATCTTCATGTTCATGATCTTTTGGGCCTGCAGCAGGAGCTGTCGGAGCCGAAAGAGCACGATGAACTTCTTTTTATTGTCATTCATCAGGTTTACGAACTTTGGTTCAAACAGATTCTGCATGAGCTGAAGCACTGTCAGGAATCCCTGGCCCGTGACGATATCATGCCCATGACCAAGGCCCTGCACCGGGTCACGACCATTCAGAAAGTCCTTTTGCAGCAGGTCGATATTCTGGAAACCATGACCCCGACGGAATTCAATCGCTTCCGCAAAAATCTGAATCCCGCCAGTGGTTTTCAATCCTATCAGTTCCGTGAATTTGAATTCCGCCTGGGTATGAAAAATCCGGCTCATCTGCGCTTCTTTGCCCATGATGCGGTGGCATCGGCCAAACTTGAAGTCGCCATGCGCGAGCCCACGCTTTATGATCATTTTCTGCGTTATTTGAAACGGCAGGGTTTGGCTGTCCCCCAGGATGTGCTGGATCGTGATGTGACGCAGATTCCCAGCAGTCATCCCGAACTGGTCAAGCTCTTTACCGGGATCTATCAAAACCCCGGACAGAATTATCAGCTCTATATGGTGCTGGAAGCGCTCGTCGATCTGGACGAACTTTTGGTACTATGGAGGTACCGTCATGTGCAGATGGTGCGCCGGATGATCGGTGATCTTTCAGGAACCGGAGGTTCGCTGGGAGCCCGTTATCTGCAGTCCACGCTGAATAAAAACGCCTTCCCGGATATCTGGGAGGTTCGCAATCATCTGGGGCAAGGCACGACGCCCTATGGGTCCCGCTGAAGAGCCGTTCAAGGAGAATGCATGAGTCTGAATGAAGTCACGCTCAATCTGCCGAATTATCCCATGGAAGAGCTGTCGAAGATTCGTCAGCGTCTGATCAGCCAGAACAAAAAGGTTTTCGACTTTGGAACGGGTGATCCCAAGATCCCCACCTGGGCTCCGATCCGCGAGGCGGTGGCGCAGAGCGTGACTCCTATCAGTCAGTATCCTGCCACCCGGGGTGGACCGGATCTGATTGAATCCATCTGGGGCTATTGCAATCGGAACTTTGGCATTAAAAGCGGCCAGGGTTTCGATATCATGGCGACCAACGGCAGCAAGGAGGCGATTTTCCATATCGCGCTGTGCCTTGTGGGCCGCGCGGGTGGCAAGAAAATCATCGCCTATCCGGATCCCGGCTATCCCGTTTATCGCAGCTCCGCGCTCTACGCGGGCGGCATTCCCTATCCCATGCATCTGAAAGCCGAGAATGATTTTCAGATGGAACCATGGACTCTGCCCGAAGAGGTGCAGAAGAATATCGCGGCGCTGTGGATCAACTATCCGCATAACCCCACAGGTGCGATCCTGAAGAAGGGTCATCTGGAAAAGATTATCGAATGGTGTGAAAAGCGCGATGTCGTTCTCTTGGCCGATGACTGCTACATCGACATTTACAATCCGGCCTGGGATAAGGAGGGAAAAAAACCTCTGACCCCGATCACCTATACCTCGAAAAATGTCTACTCCTTCATGAGCCTTTCCAAACGCTCGGGCATGACCGGCTATCGCAGTGGTTTTCTGATCGGCGATTCGCGTTATATGGGATTGGTGGGTACGGCCAGGGCCAACATGGGCGTTGGAACGCCGACGATGCTGCAGAAGGCGGCTGCTATTGCATGGGCTGATGACAGGCACGTGGCCGAGCGTCGGCAGATCTTTGCCAAACGCATCGAGCTGGCTATTCCCTATCTGCAAAAACTCGGCATGATCGAACACAAACCGGAAGCCACCTTCTATCTTTGGTGCAAGGTGCCCAAGGGCATGGATGATGTTGCGTTCTGTCTGCGTCTTGCGGAAGAGGGCGTGATCACCAGCCCTTCGCAGTGGCTCAGCGAGGGCATGAAGGGTTCCATGCGCTTTGCCCTCGTTCCCGAAGACCCGGATACGGTCGAGGCGATGGAGATCGTCACGCGTTTGGTCAAAAACTTATAAACAGCATTTTCCCCTGTGCTGGCCGCATCCTCGTGGCCGGCCCTGACTCCGCCCGGTATACCCAGCCTTATTTCCTGCGCCTGATCTCCGATAGCGATAGAGCAATAGTTTCATTGCAAGGCGTGATCCGAGAGGCTCTATGTCCCTTGGCGGCAAATTTGGTTTGGAACTCCTCGACGTTCTGGAACTTCCAGGACGACCCTATCGCCTTGCGCGCGCGGTCCGGTCGAGCGATGGGCATGCCTTCCTGGTGAAAATCATTCCCGCCCGTCACGAAAGTGTGGCGCGTCTTCGAAGTGAATTCGCGCTTTTGCGTTCGCTATCGCTGCCCCTTTTTCCTGAGGCGCAGGTTTGGGAGCAGGATAACGAGGAATGCTGGGCGATTTATACCGGCCCGATTGTAACGCCTCTGCCTCGCGTTCTGGAACGGTCGGAAAGCACGGTCAGCGCTCGTTTGGATCTTGTCGTGAACCTGACGGAAGCTCTGGTCGAGCTGCACAAGCGCGGCTTCATCCTTTTGAATCTGAACCCATGGTCCTGCCTTGTGCGGGATGATGATCATAGCTTCATGTTCCTGGATGCGAGTCACATGCGCAGTCGATCACGCCGGGAATCCTCGCCGCCGCTAATCTTTGAACCGGATCCCGGCCACTGGCCCTACATGGCTCCTGAACAAACCGGGGTGAGCAATCAACCCGTGGATCAGCGCAGCGATCTTTATTCCCTGGGGATGACCCTTTATCAGCTCTTTGGCGGGGAATTGACCACGTCCCAGAAAAATCGCGATGAATGCAGCCACTGGCACATGACCATGATCCCGGATCAGCTGACCGATCGAATCATGAATTTTTCACCGTATATTTCCGCGATCGTTGCGAAGCTCTGCAAGAAGCCGCCGCTGGAACGCTATCAAACATCCTGGGGCGTGCTGCAGGATTTGCGTGAAGCCCTGTCGTCATCCCAGGCGAATCTTCCCGATCAGATGCTGTCGATCGGCACTCGGGATGTTCCCGACGAGCTGCGTTTCCCTGATAAAATCTATGGGCGTGACGTTGAAATCGCCGAACTCGACGCCGTCTATCAGCGTTTCATCTCGGGTGAATCCGTCTCGCTTTTGGTGGAAGGCCGATCCGGCATCGGCAAAACGCGGCTGCTCGGACACATTCATGAGCTGAGCAAGGCCAGCGGCTGTCTTCTGGCTCGTGGATCCTCGGTGCCGGATACCACAACGAGGCCCTTTGCTCCCATCATGGAAGCGGTCGATGAGCTTGTGCATCACCTTCTGCAAAAACCCCAGCGCGAGATGCTGGCCTGGCGGAAGAAAATCTTTGATAGCGTCGGTGAAAACGTCGCGCTCATGATCCATCTCTGTCCTGATCTTTCGCTGGTGCTCGGCAATGCCGAGGATATTCCCTCGCTGCCGCCGAAAGAGGAGAAAATCCGTTTCGAGATGACGCTCAGGAATTTCATTCGCACCTTCTGCCAGCGCGAGCATCCGCTGATTCTTGTCTTCGAACAGGTGCAGTGGCTCGACAGTGGGACGCTGGATATGCTCGATGCGATCCTGCGTGGGGATAAGATCGAGCATCTTTTCCTGATTCTGACCTATGCGACGGATACCAAGAACATTCGCTGCAAGGTCGAGAGTGTCACCGAGCTTCTGCAGTGCGCCTTCGTGCATCATGCCGTCATGCATCTGCACCCGCTTTCGACCAATAACATCTCCAGGCTTCTGGCGGAACTCTTCATGATGGACCAGGACCGGGTGGAAGACCTGGCCGGGATCATCTTTCAAAAGACCGGCGGCGTGCCTCTTTTCGTTCGCAACATGATCCAGGGCCTGACCGAGCACGGCGCGATTTCCTTTGATTATCGGCGTTTCTGCTACTTTTGGAACCTCTCCATTGCCCAGCAGTGGAAGATCAATGACAGCATGGTCAATCACGTGCTGCTTCAGCTGCAGAAACTGCAGACCGGGGATGTCGATCTTTTGGGAGTGGCCGCCTGCATTGGCCGTGAATTCCGCGTCAATGATCTTCAGGCGGTGTCGGGGCTTGATATCGAAACCGTTCGCGCATCCCTCAGACGGGCCTGTGAGCGGGGCCTTACTTTCGTTGTGAATGATGACAGCTGGGACAAGGGCGAAGAGCAGTCCGATCGCTTTGTCATCGAAGGCCTTCTGCGTTTTGCCCATGAAGCGATTCGGGAAGTGGCCTCGGATGTTTTAACACCCGAAGCGAAAAGGTCCGTGCATCGTGCCATCGCCGAGCAGTACATGCTGCATGTGGCCGAAAGCGGGCAGCAGGATCGCCTCTTTTCCATCGTCGATCACTTCAATCAGAGCATCAACCGTGATCAGACCTGTGAAGACATCCGTCTTGCCGAGATGAACCTGGGTGCCGCACGCAAGGCCCGGGTTTCCGCGTCCTTTGCTCAGGCGCTGACATATCTTCATATGGCGGTCTTTTACCTGGGGGATAAGCCTTGGACGAAGTACTATCGCCAGTGTCTCGCCATCCACGAGGAAATGGCTATTGGCGCCTTCCTGAATAAGGACAAGGAGCTTTTGCATCAGGTGGTTGAAGAGGCGTTGAGGAACACCCGGGATCCGGTGGACACCATCGTCTTCCACGAAATGAAGATCGCCGAGATCATGAGCCGGGATCTGGAAGAAGCCCTTGATTATGCAGTGCCTGTCCTGAACATCTTCGGTTTTCATTTCCCCAAACGCCCTGGCACGATCTGGGTTCTTCTGCAACTTTTGCGAACTCTTGTTCGGATGAAAACCACCAATTACCTGCGCCGCCTTGAAAATGTCGGGCACTCGCACGATCTGCTCAGTGCGGCGGCGATCCGCATAGCGACCCGGGTGGGCTCGGCGGCCTACCTTGTCCGTCCCAATCTTATGCCTGTTCTGGTGACCAAAGGTTTTGAACTGGGCCTTAAATACGGTCATGTCCCCTCGATGCCCTTCGCCTATGCCGGACTTTCAACGATACTGCTGGCTGTATTCGGTCAGTATCGCGAAGCCTTCCGTCTGGCCCGATATTCCGAGGCGCTGGTTCGTCAGTTCGAGGATAAGCAGCAGCAATGCCGTGTCGATCACATGCTCAATGCTTTTATCTATCCATGGTCCGAGTCCATGCGGCATTGCCTCATTGGACTCTTGAAGGCCTTTCGCAACGGCGTGGAATATGGTGAATATGAATTCGCCATTCATGCGATCAACCTTTACTGCCACTATAGTTTCTATGCCGGCAGCTCTCTTCAGAAACTGGAAGAGGAATTCGTTGAATATCGCCGCATCGTCGGTGATCTGCATCATAACTATCTGAATGCGCATACGGATATGGCCCGTCAGACCATTATGAATCTCTGCCTCGATTCGGGTGATACGACGGTGATGACAGGCCCTCTCTTCGACCACCGCAAACAGGTCGAGCTCATGACCAAGGCGCCTGATTTCACCTTCTATTATGCGACGAACAGCGCCGTACTCTGCACGCTTTACCACGATGTGCAGGAAGGTTTCCGCTTCGTGGACATGGCTCATCGGCATCGGCAGTCGGCCATGGGTTCCTATGGGGTCTCGGTTTATCGCTTCTATCAAGGCATACTTTTGGCTCGCGCGGCATCCACAGGTTTAAGAAATCGCGCCCTGAGTATTCTGAAACTGAAAAATTCCGCTCGCATGTTCAAGCGCTGGATGAAGTATGTGCCGCAGAACCAGGCGCATCGCTATCACCTTTTGAATGCGGAGCTTCAGCGCCTCCAGGGACGTCCGCTCCTGGCGCTCGAAGCCTATGCCCATGCCATACGCGGAGCCGAGGAATCCGGTGTTCAGCAGGATCTGGGGCTGGCGTGCGAGCAGCTGGCCGGCCTCTTTCATAGTCTCGGTCTACAAAGCCTGGCCCACGATTATCTTCGCAAGGCTTTTGATGCCTATCAAAGATGGGGTGCCAGCAAACTCGTCGTGCGGCTCAAGGAGCACTATCGCAGCTGGCAGATGGCGGAATTACCGTCCCACGGTCTGAAGGTCGCCGAGCATTCCTACGATATCCAGTATCTGCAGCGTGTGCTCTCCGAGATGACGCGCGAAACCACCGATGCACGACTGATCGCCAAAATCCTGGCCAGCTCGGTTCACCTGGCGGGTGCTGACTGCGGTCACTTCATCCTGAAAAGTTTTGATGACAAGAACTACCGCGTGCGGCAGTCTTTTAACGACGGCGTGATTACCCAGACCGATAAAGGCTTCATGGCTCTTGATACCATCTGCAAGAGCCTTGTGAACTATGTGATCCGCACCCGCCGCTCGGTGGTGGTTGCCGATGCCCAGGTGCCTCAGAAGGCAATCCCAGGTTTGGAGCGTGATCCTTATGTGATGGAAAAAATGATTCGATCCCTGGCCTGCATTCCCATCGAGATCGGCAGCGGATCCGAGCGCGAACTCATCGCCGTCATCTATCTGGAAAACAGCGTTTCCTCGCATGTCTTCACCCAGGAGCGTTTGCGGCTGCTTGAACTCGTCGGCCAGGCCACAGCAGGTCGCCTGGAGCTCTCCGAAAAAGCCCATACGCTGGAAGAATCCCTGAAAGAAGCTCAGCTCGTGCAGCAGGCTCTCTTCCCGACGATCAAACGCCTTGGTTCCTTTGCGGTCGCGGATCACTTCAAAGCCGCCGATCATACCGGCGGCGACTGGTACGGGTATTATGAAGAGGAGCGTCGGCAACGCGCCTACTTCTTCATCGGGGATGTAACCGGGCATGGCGTGTCATCGGCTTTGATCACAGGAACGGCAGCCGGTTCCGTGTATGGATCCATCGCCACGCTGCAGGCTGTTCAACGGGATATGAGTCTTACAGAAACCACCGAGATCCTGGCCAACTGCGTGAACAGGGCGGTCTATGACACAGCCGCCAAGGTCGATAAATTCATGACCATGGTCTTTGTCTCCTTCGACTCGCGCACGGGTGAAGTCGCCTTCATCAACGCCGGTCATCCGAATGGCTTCATTATCTCGGATTATAAGGTCAAACCGCTGCTCGGCAAAGGCAGCCCGCTCGGCTTTCATCGCGACCCTATTTTCAAGGTGCAAAGGCTTCAGCTGCAGCCAGGGGATATTCTTTTCTTCTATACGGATGGATTGATTGAGAATGAAGGTCCGGAAGGGGAAAAACTGCATCCGCGTGATCTGGCGCGCGTGCTCGAATTTTCCCGCGAACCGGATCTGATCAAAAAGCAGCTTCTGAAACAAACGGACAGCATCTGGCAGAATCAGAAAGCTGCGGATGACTATGCCTTCGTCATCATTCGCTGGGACGGCTACCGCCAGGGCAAGTCAGTCAAAGCCAGCTGATTCAATCCGCCCCGCCTTCCACTTTAAAATTTCGCATCAGATGAGACGCCACCGGGTTTTGGATCTTGCGTTCGCCCGCGACCATCCATAGGTCTTCATAAATACCATCGAGTTCGCCGATAATGAAAAGTTCCTTGCTTTGCAGCATATCCTCAGCCGCAGGGCGGGCCAAGGGTACCAGCCCCCTTCCATGCGTACCAAGAAGTTTCTGCAGACTGGTGTCCTGAACTTCAGCCACGGTATCGACGCGAATGTTTTGCATTTTCAGGAAATGATCGACGTCGACCCTTAGGCGGTTGGTGCCGATCGGCATGATAAAAGGTTGATTCGCCAGCGATCCAGGGAAGCCTTTTTTCAGCGGCAGAAAATTTTTCGCCCCGCAGATGACGACCGGCATGCGGGCCACGCGTCGTGAGAAGAGGCCCTGGCCTTCCATGACAGGGGGCGCTTCATTGGCCAAAAGAAGGTCGATGCGATGCGCTTTCAATTCACGCAGCAGAAGATCCCCGCGCCCTTCCTGAATGGAAACGATGCAGTTCTGGACGGACTGCGCTTCCTGGATCAGCAAAAGCGCCAGATGCTTCGGCACGCTATCGAGCACACCGAACTGCACTTCAATGCGATCCTCACGCAGGCGATCGTTCAGGGCATCGAGCATCTCGTCGCCGAGCTTGAAGATCTCCTGCGCATAATCAAGGGCGATACGTCCGGCTTCGGTCAGGTAAAGGCGCTTTTTGCGTCTTTCAAAAAGAGTCTGGCCCAGGTGGTCTTCAAATTGTTTCAACTGCGTTGAGAGCGTCGGTTGACCGAGCCGCAGTTTTTTCGCTGCCTTGGCTATGCCACCCTCCGTGGCTATGGTTTTGAAGTAATACAGATGATGGTAATTGATCCAATTGTCCATGGTCCACCTTCACAGTCTCTTGCAGCCTATGGAAAAAGACTTCCAGCTCTTCCTCTTTCAGCGTTTCCTTGGCCAAAAGAAGCTGGGCGCTTTCTTCGAGCACCGCCCGGCCCTTGGTCAGAAGGTCCAGCGCGCGTCCGAAGCAGCGATCAAGAATTTTCCGGACCGCAAGATCGATCTTCTCCGAAGTTTCTTCACCATACCGTTTTGCGGCATAGCTTGCACCGAGAAAGTTCGGCTGATCCTGCTCAAAGGTGGCATGACCGAGCGATTCCTCCATACCGTAACGTGTGACCATGCTCCAGGCGATGTCGGTCGCTTTGGTCAGATCATCCGCGGCGCCGGTGGAAAGGTGATGGAAGACCAGTTTTTCCGCGGCGCGGCCAGCCAGCAGAACCGAGATTCGATTTTCCAGCTCCTCGCGCGTCATCAGAAAGCGATCTTCGGTCGGTCTTTGAATCGTGTACCCCAAAGCGCCGATGCCCCGAGGGATCACCGAAACCTTATGCACCTTTTCCGTTGTGGAAAGAGCCGCAGCCGTCAGCGCATGACCCATTTCATGATAGGCCACGATACGACGCTCGGTCTCATTCAGAATGCGATTCTTCTTTTCCAAACCAGCCACGATTCGTTCCACAGCTTCGGTGAAATCGCCAAGGTCAACCTGTTCGGCTTTGCGCCGGGTGGCAATCAGGGCCGCTTCGTTACAAAGGTTCGCTAGATCCGCACCTGTGAAACCTGGGGTCAGGGCCGCGACCTTTTCCACATCGAAGGCAGGACTGAGCGCTTTGATTTTGCGCAGATGGACATTTAAAATATCGATCCGACCTTTTTTATCAGGTCGATCAACCAGGACCTGCCGATCGAAACGCCCTGCGCGCAGAAGAGCGGGGTCCAGGATTTCCGGACGGTTGGTGGCAGCCAGAAGAATCAAACCCGATGTGGAATCGAAACCATCCAGCTCGACAAGGAGCTGGTTCAGGGTCTGCTCTTTTTCATCGTGCCCACCGCCCAAAGCTCCCGCTGCACGGGATTTTCCCAGCGCATCCAGCTCGTCGATGAAAACGATCGCCGGGGCCTTGGTACGCGCCTGCTGAAAGAGATCCCGCACACGCGCCGCGCCCACACCGACGAACATTTCCACAAATTCCGATCCGCTGATCGAAAAGAAGGGAACCCCGGCTTCGCCTGCGACGGCTTTCGCCAGAAGCGTTTTACCGGTCCCGGGAGGGCCGACGAGCAGAATGCCCTTGGGCATGCGGCCGCCGAGCTTGGAATAATCCGCTGGGTTCTTCAGATAGGCGACGATTTCCTGGAGCTCATGCTCGGCCTCATCTATGCCGGCCACATCCTGGAAGGTGACCTTGGTATCACTCTCCACATAGACCTTGGCCTTGCTTTTGCCGATGGACATGAATTCACCACCCAGCCCGCCGCGTCCGCCCAGTTTTTTCATCATGAAAAACCAAATGGCAAAAAACGCCACAGCTGGAACGATCCAGGCAAGGAGGTCATAAAAGAAATTATTTGAAATATAGCCGTAAACTTTGGTTCCTGTGCCTTCAAAGTCCTTGCTCAGCACCGGATCAATACGCGTTGTCACAAACTGCTGGGGACCTTTGCCGTCAGGTTCTTTCAGCTTGCCTTGAATCTGCGTGGGCGTAACGGTGACCTCGGACACTTTATTGGACTTCACCAGCTCCAGGTACTCGCTATAGGGAATCGTGCGAATCTGAGTGGCTTGAAACCATTGATCGCGAATGAGTGTGGCTGCCAGGATGGCTAGTAAAATGTAGCCGATATGGAAGCGCGTTTTTTTTGGCATCTAAGGTGTCTCCTGGATGGCAGCCTTGAATGACTGCTTTGACTCGAATATCCGCTTCAGTTTAAGGCAGGCAAGCTGAAAAAGGCCTGAGAGCTTAAGTATTATTTTTTTCGGGACCGGATGACTGGGGAAAATTTCGAGGGGGGAGAGCAGTAAAAAGAGCGGAGCAAAAAGGCAGATACTGTGAAGTGGTCATTCCTCAGTCCCGACCCTCATCATGCGGCGGCTGAGTTCTTTTTTAAAATAGATATTTTGGGACTATTACATTGTTTTAAACGAAGTTTCAGGATGCCTGATTGTCACGCCGCAGGGCGCTCCCGCCGGGGATGGCGAGGGGAAGAATAAGGATGAAGGTGGTGGATTCCGCGTGCTCGTCCCATTCCAGATCGCCATGAGCGCGCTTCGCGAGACGGCGCGAGACGGGTAAGCCGAGACCACTGCCGCGACGACCCTTGGTGGAAAAACCGCGTTCGAAGATCTGCCGGGCCAGGAGCGGATCTATTTTCGGCCCCGCGTTGCTGATGCCCATGCGCAGCATTCTCGTTTCGTAGTCCATGCTGCCGAATATTTCGATCCAGCGATCCTCGGTCACTTGCGCTTCAATCACATCCATGGCGTTCTGCAAAAGATTCAGGAAAATCTGCTGCAGCGTGGCCAGGCCAATGGCCACCTTGATATGCGGAACATCGGTGAAGACGCGAATCCGCATTTTATCGAGGCGTCTTTGCAGGAGCAGGAGCGTACCAGCCACCGCTTCATCCGCATAGATCTCGGTCTGGAGCAGAGGACTTTGATGAAAGGCCAGGATCGTGCGCATCAGACGCTGCGCTTCCACCGTCACCCGCAGAAGTTCCTGGAATGAAAATATCAGATCAAGGGTGTGCGTGAAGCTCGCAAGATCGGCAGGGGCCCAGTTCTGAAGACGCTTCCATTGATCCTGCAGTTCCACGATGGGAATATGCGTGCGAGCCAAAAGAAAGCGCAGCTGCCTGAGCGTATCCTGGGCGGGATGTTCCTGAGTCGGTGGCACCAGAGCCTGGGCTTTTTTCTCGAATTCCAGGCCCGTGCTCCGCTCCACCAGACTGTCCAGAAGGCTTTCGCGGAACGTTGTATCCAAAGGATTATGCCGCAGAATAGCCCGCAGCTCCTGATCGGTCAGATGCTCGGTTGCGCGGGAACTGGTCAGAATGGTTTTGATCTCATGACTGAGGTCGGTGAAGATTTCACCAAGCTGCACCATACGATCGCGCTGCTCCTGATCATTTTGATAACGATGGAGCTGAATGCGGCCGACCAGGTTTCTGACCCGCAGCGTCAACTCCAGGGGATTGATCGGCTTGGCCAAATAATCATCCGCACCCCATTCGAGCCCGATGAGTCGATCATCCTCGGTGGCCCGCGCTGTGACCAGGATCACCGGAGTGTCACAGAGATCCTCGCGACCCTGGACGAAGCGAAGGACGTCCTCGCCCGAGATGTCCGGCATCATAAGATCAAGGATAATCAGATCTGGATGCAGATGAACGATCGCATCCATTCCGGCTTTGCCGCCGATGGCGATGGACGTGCGATAGCCCTCGGACTTTAAAATTTCCGCGAGAATTTCGCAGTTCGACTCATGATCGTCCACGACGAGGATATGAAAGCTTCCCGGATCGGCCAGGAGTGGTGATGACAGGCGCGCATGGGACGGCGGCGGGGTCATGGTTTTGGGAATGCGTTCCAGCCGTGCGGCTTCCATAAGGGGCTTGTCATGTTCCGGGGCCACCAGCAGCTGCTCGGAACTTTCCGGTATCCAGATACGAAAGCGCGAGCCTTTGTCCGGGGTCGAATCGAGTTCGATTCGGCCCTTCATGAGGTCAATAAGCTGCTTGACCAGGGCAAGGCCGAGCCCGGTTCCTTCATAACGCCGCCGCGCATCGGATTCCACCTGGGCAAATTCCTCGAAGATCCTCTGCCTTTGATCAGGCGCGATGCCGATGCCGGTGTCGCTCACGGAAAGGATGAGTTCACCCGCCAGACGCTCCAGGCGCAGGGTCACCTGGTTGCTGCGGCCAGCCTTGGAAAACTTGAACGCGTTGCCGATCAGATTTCGGGCGATCGTATAGATCTTTTCACGGTCCTGAATGAAATGGGCGTCGGCACCTTTCAGATCCAGGCGCGAATCATACTGGGAATGGGGATATCGCAGCCGCAGCCCTTCGGCCAGATCATCAATATCATTCCGCAGCCGATGCAGATCAATTCGCGAAGCTGTGACATTCAGCTCGCCGCGTTTGGATTTGGCCAGATCCAGGATCATGTTCACCTGATTCTTCAGAGACTCCGCCAGACGCTTGGCCTTATCGAGCTGACCCTGAATCGTTTCGTTGACCGTTCCATAATGCCCGGATCGGATCAGGTCTATGAAGCCGATAATACCTGTCAAAGGCGTCCGCAGCTCATGCGAGGTATTATGAAAGAAGGTGGTGCGCGCCTGCTCCTGTTCGATCAGACTTCGCATGCGGAGCTTTTGATTATGAGCATCCCGCGTCTTCAGTATGGCCCACGCGGCAGCAGCCCCTAGAATCAAAAGCCCGAGCAGACTGATATAGACCGTGCGGTGCATTCTTTGCGACTGCAAAAGCTCCAGATTCTGAATGCGGTTCTGCTCGCGGAGCAAGGCGTTCTGATGCTCCTGTCTTTGAAGCTCCAGATTGGTGGCCATACGGGCCACAGTCACAGCATTCTTTTCGCGCCAGTAGCGTTCACTCAATTCCCCAAGTTCCCTGCGGGTGATCAGCTCATCGTGACTGCGGCCCAAAGCCTGCAGGACGTCGGCCTTGACCTTTTGAAAGGTCACGCGCATATGCAGCGAGCCCTTGGGGCCGTAATACTGTTCAAGCTCCTGGCAGGCCTGCCAGGCCTCAGCCGTCTGACCATCCAAAAGCCAGGCCCGGGCCATCGAGAGTATCGTCGGACCGATTTGATAGTCGAACCTCAGTTTCCGGAAAACCGGCAGGGCCTTCTGCAAAAAAATCAGTGCTTCGCGCGGCTTTTGGTCCTCGATCAGATAGCGTCCGAGCCGCAGGTCGGAATGGGCCACAAGATGCTGGTAGCCAAGTGATTGCGCCACGGCCTGGGCTTTCCTTTGAACCACCGAAGCGTCGGTGAAACGTTTTTGCTCGTAATGATGGAAGGCAATGGAATCCAGCGTGTAATAGGTCGCGTAGCGCTTATTGTTTTGACTGAACCAGGCCAGGGCCTCCTCCAGCATGGCTCGACCTGTTTCGACTTTTTCACCCTGCAGGGATGTATAAAGGGAACCCATGTTGGTGAGGAAGTCGTAGTAACGATCGTCCTTCGGGAGGTTTTGAAAGGCGGTGAGAGCATTCTGATAGGCTTCGAAAGCAAAGCGTTCGTCACCATTGCGATCAAAGAAATTGCCGGTCACGCTATAGAAATAGGCTAAAAGCCCGGGGTCATTGGCCTTGCGCGCCTCTTCCAGGGTTTTCAAAAAGCCGGCTTTGGCCTCTTCATAATGATCGGCGTATTCCTCGGCTCCGGCGATGACGCTATGAAGGATGGTAATGATCCGATGATCCTGAGAAGCCTGGGCGATGGGCAAAGCATTACGGGCAAGGTCGGCAGCATGCTCCGGCTGTTCACAGAGCCAGGCGCCTTCCGCGGCCAGCGCAGCAGCCTCAAGCCAGGCTTTGGTCTGACGCTCGGGATGCAGGGCATGCATCAGGTTACTGGCCCGTTCACTCGCGCGTCTCGGATCATCGAAGAGCTGCGCGCGGATGCTTACCAGATCATTTCTCTCGGGCGCGCGATTGCTCGCGGCCCAGGCCTGGGAAAAAAATGCCCAGACCCCCCAAAGAAAAATGATGCGGATACTGATCACGGAATGCTCCGATGGTTTTTACAACCATCATAGCACGCCTCAGTTAGGCAGTTTTCGCAGCCGCCCCTCGCCTATCAACACGGCCTGGCCGCCCACGTGAACGCCTTGCAGAACGCCATCTTGGGAATGAGCTGTGATCTCCAAAAGACTCGGGCGTCCCATGGCAAAACCCTGTTCGACGATCCATTGCATCGCATCATGAGGATGCTTTTCCCGCGCGAAAAGAAAGCCGGCAAAAGCCGCAGCCGCAGACCCTGTGGCCGGATCTTCAACGATGCCCTTTTCAGGTCCGAACATGCGCCCGTACACGTGATGCTTTTTATTCATCGGATCGAAGGCAAAGACAAACACCGAGGAAGCCCAGCTGTCCTTCAGCGTGCTTTCCCAAACGCCGGTATTGATGCGCGACTGATCCACGGCTGTGCGTGACCAGAGCGGTACGAAGAAGAAAGGAACACCACAGGACCATGCCGTCGGTTGACAGTGATCATCCCAGATCAGATCCTGAGGCTCCACCGAAAGAGTGGCCGCCAGCTGCTCTTTCGTAATGGTGATGCGTCCGCGTTCAGGCAGCTGCGCCGTCTTCAGTGTCGCGCGTCCCAGCTCGGGATTTTCAACTTCCATTGCAACGTGAACGAGCCCGATCTTCTCTTCAAAAATAATGCGGCCGCCCATTTCCAAATGAAATTCCTTCCGCTCCGCAAGCCAACCCAAGGCGACCGCAGCACCGACAGTCGGATGACCGGCAAAGGGCAATTCCTGGGTAGGCGTGAAAATGCGGAGCGAGGCGGTGTGGCCTTTTTTCTGCGGCGGAAATATGAAAACGGTTTCGGATAGATTGAATTCCGTCGCGATCGCCTGCATCTGTTCGGTGGTCAGAGGCATCTTTGGGAATGGCACGACTGCCAGGGGGTTGCCTGTATACGGACGGTCAGTGAAAACATCGAGCAAAAGGTAGGATAGCGCTTCCATGGTACCCTCACGGCTTGAAGGAAAAGTCTGGGCTCACTCTATATGCCCTGGGTTTATCCCGCAAGCCGCTCGTCTCACTTCCTCTGACTTCCCGGCCTCAATCGTTCCAGATAATCGCGAATTGCTTTTTCCGAACCTTGTTCCGAAGGTTCGTAAAAGCGCATTTTTCCGAGGTTCGGAGGCAGATTGGACTGCTGCGCGGCCTTCTGCGGATTATCATGGGCATAGGTATAGTTCTGACCATAACCCATTTCCTTCATGAAACGGGTCGGTGCGTTGCGCAGATGCAAGGGCACCGGCAAATCTCCGGTCTTTTCCACCAAGGCCAGGGCCTGGTTTATACCAAGATAACTGCGGTTGGACTTGGGGCTTGAGGCGAGATAGGTCGTCGCCTGGGCCAGAATTATGCGCGACTCGGGCATGCCGATTTCCTTGACGGAGGAGAGACAGGCCTGAGCCACCACCAACGCTGTAGGATGCGCATTGCCGATGTCTTCACTGGCGGCAATCACAAGGCGTCTTGCCAGAAACACAGGGTCCTCGCCACCATGCAGCATACGCGCAAGATAATAAAGAGCCGCATCCGGATCACTGGCCCGAATGCTTTTGATGAAGGCGGAAATCAGATCGTAATGGAAGTCACCTGCGCGATCATAGTGCCGGGCGATGAGATGCAGGATCGGCTGCATGTCATCGGCTGTGATTTCCGCTTTATCCTTGGTCACACCCAGCACGGCTTCCAAAAGATTCAAGCCCGCCCGGGCATCGCCATCCGCGGCGCGCGCAAGAATCTGCGCGAGGTCCGGATTCAATATCCGCTCTTCACGTTTCGCAACACGCACAAAAAGTTGGGCTAACGCTTCATCATTGATCTTCTGCATGGGGATGGTCAGCGAACGTGACAGAAGAGCGTTATTCACCGAGAACGAAGGGTTTTCGCTGGTGGCACCAATCAGCTTGATGATGCCCGCTTCCACGGCCGGCAGAAGACTGTCCTGTTGGTTCTTGCTGAGACGATGAATCTCGTCCAGAAAAAGGATTTCCGCCTTGTCACCCAGCTCAAGGCCTTCGCGCGATCGCTGGATCACTTCGCGAATGTCCTTCACGCCGGCTTCCACGGCCGAAAGCTCAATCACGGGGCGCTTGACAATGCGCCCAATCAAACGGGCCAAGCTGGTTTTGCCTGTGCCCGGAGGTCCCCAAAAGAGCAGGGCATGGAACTGGTCGGCGTGGACCAGCTTCCAAAGGGCTGTGCCTGGGGACCAGACCTTCTCCTGTCCGATCAATTCATCGGCCTGTTCGGGGCGATAACGCGCCGCCAGGGGGGATTGCTTATTCTGTGGCATGGAATGATCCCGAGTCGGTTAAAACACCGCCTTCTTTGTAACCGGAAATCGTGAGGGGGCCAACCAGTCAGAATGTTGTGGTTAGCTAAAAAACCACCCGCAGGATCTGCGAGTGGCCTGGGGAACAGGCTTCCCTTGGCGGTTCAGCCTGATAAGCTTGGGCTTAAAGCGCCGCGAACAATTAGAGATGACCGTAAGTGGTCTCGATCTCAACTTGAACGCGCTCGGCTTCATCCAGATTATTTTTCACCAGCTTGATGTAGTATATGGCGTCGACCTGCTTCATGCGGCCTCGTTCCATATAGAGACAAAGCCTCTGCTCCAGATCGTCGGTATAAATGTAGACCGACTTATGCTGAGGCCAGAGGTTCGCGACATCATTACTGCCGCCCATGCAAAGGGGGATGTAATGATCGATTTTAAAATCATTCCGCGGCATACTTCCGATCGTATAATCGAAGGTGTTGTCGTAGGTTTTAATGATTTTGTTTTTAAGAGAGGAAGAGACGGATCGGGTGCAGTAGGGGATGCGTTCAGGATAGCGGTACTCACTCGGGTTCTTACACGTGGTGCCGGGAGTCATGGACTCCTCGGGGAACAAGGGATACCTGTCCTCGCCCGTTGGCCTCGCACTTAACGTCGATTCTGGATCCGAAGGACCACAGGCTGTGATGAAAATCGCAGCCAAAACAAAAGCTAAACGCATGCAAAGATCCTCATAGTCAAGCATTTACGGTGCCTGGTAGAAACGCTGAACCGATTTTCAGCTTATACGAAGTTCACGGACTGGATAGCACAACGTAGTATAAAGAGAAACTGCCGTCTGGTGAAGATTCAAACAATTTTGCGAGTGGGGTCAAAATGACTTCTTGTAAGGCAGAAATTGCCCCTCGTGCGACCTACCGGATGTTCCGAAAGTCCAGAGACGACAGGAGATTAGCCTTGACAAAGATTAGGTCGAGGACTAGCCATACTACGCTTCCATAAGCACGCGCGAGGCAAGAGGGTGGCATGATACGCCTGGATGAAACTCAAAACGAAAAGCAGCTCCAGGACAGCGACGCCCTGCGGGAGACGTGGGCTGATCTATCGGCCGAAGATCGTTTGAATGCTTTCATGAACCTCGAACGTGCCGCCGCGGAAGACTTTTTTTTGACCCTCAAGACCGATGAACAGGCCGAACTCCTTGTAAGCCTGCCGGTCTTTGAACGCCGCTTTTGGCTTCGCATTCTGCCCCCCGATGACCTGGCCGACTTGATTCAGGAATTTGAACCCGAACTGCGCTACGCCATGCTCGCCGAACTCGATCCTCGCCTGGGAAAAGAGGTTGCGGCCCTGCTCGCGTATGCCGAGGACCAGGCCGGTGGTTTGATGAACCCCCGCTTTGCCCGGATTCGGCCGGATATGCAGGTGGGGGAAGCCCTGCGCTATCTGAGGAAGCAGGCCCACGAAAACCTGGAAAACTTGCGCTTCATCTATGTGCTGGATCGGGATCAAAAACTTCTCGGTGCGGTTTCGCTGCGGGAAATCTTCCTCGCGCCCGATCAAAAGCTGGTGCAGGACATCATGCGCACCAACCTTGTGGTCGCCAATGAAAACATGGATCAGGAAGCGCTGAAGCAGCTCTTCGCCAGTCACGGTCTGATGGCCATCCCCATCGTGGATAGCGCTGGCCGCATGAAAGGTATCGTGACCGCGGATGATATCGTGGAAGTCGTGGAAGAGGAAGCCACGGAAGATATCCAGCGCATGGCCGGTGTCGAGGCTCTCGACGCGCCCTATTTGAAAATAGATCTGGCGAGCATGATCAAAAAACGTGGGGGCTGGCTGGTCATCCTGTTTTTTGGAGAGATGTTCACCGCTACGGCCATGAGTTACTTCGAGCACGAGTTGGAACGCGCTCTGGTGCTGGCTCTTTTTATTCCACTTATCATAAGCAGTGGCGGCAACTCGGGATCCCAGGCGTCCACGCTTGTCGTGCGGGCCATGGCTCTCGGCGAAGTGCGTCTGCGCGATTGGAGCAAGGTTCTGGGGCGCGAGATTGTCGTCGGCGCGGCCCTGGGTTTGATCCTGGGTTCATTCGGACTCTTGCGCATTATCTTCTGGCCCAATCGGGATACGGTTTACGGCGAGCATTTTTTTCTGGTCGGATTGTCGGTTGCCGTCAGCCTCGTAGGCGTCGTTCTTTGGGGAAGTTTGAGCGGATCCATGCTGCCTTTTGTCCTGCGCAAGTGCAAGCTGGATCCCGCCACGGCCTCGGCGCCGTTTGTGGCGACGCTCGTGGACGTGTGCGGTCTCATCATCTATTTCACAACAGCCAGCCTTATCCTTCGCGGTACGCTGCTCTAATAAATTTCCGGAGCTTACCAGCAATTCTTGCGGGTACACGGCGAGGTCGCATCAATGCGCTCTCTGAGTTCCGCACCCAGACGCTTGCCACTGCGCTCATAGGCCAAGGCCACAGCCCGCAGAGCATTCACCCGGCCATAGCCATAGCGCATGCTGAAGCCCTGCACATCATAACGCGCATCCGAAGGGGCAATACGATCAGCGGAATTCTGCAAAATGGTCTGCACCTCGTCCGCCGTTAATTTGGGATTGGCTTCCAGCATCAGGGCTACAACCCCCGAAACAATGGGAGCCGCGGACGACGTATGGGAGAAACGATCCGAATAGCGGCCCTCCCAGCTGTCTCCACCGGCCATGTTGGAATAAGGCGTCCAACCGGCCATATCACTGCAATCAGCATTCGGTTTTCCACCGGGAGCAAGACAATCCGGAGCCAGATAATTATCGGTGGTCCAGATCGGGTCGATGTACATGTCGCCCGCGACCTTGCCGCCACTGGTCGGAGCCAAAAGATCCATGTTGGGTCCGAAATTGCTAAAGCTATGACGCTGGCCCAGGCTGTTGCTGGCGCCCACGGTGATCACGCCGGGGTAGCTGGCAAAGTGATTCCAGGTAAAATCCTGGCCTGTGTTGCCGGATGCAAAGACCACAACAGTGCCTTTGCCGCCGCGACCTTCGCGGGACAGTCGATCAATCATGTATTTGGCAAAACCCGGTTTCATGGAAGGATCAGGACCCCAGCTGCAGTTGATCACATCAGGATTCTGTTCCATGACCCAGTCGAAAATTTTCTCATAATATTTTTCAATGGAACCCGTGGGCTTGTCGCCGCCCATGCGCGCGGCCACGATCTGACAACCGGGACAAACGCCGACGATCCCTTTATCATTGTTGCCCGCCGCCGCAGCCAAACCCGTGACCAGGGTGCCGTGAAAATTATTCGGGGAGGTGCTGAAAAGATTGTTGGCCTTGACGGGACCTCCGAAGTTTTTGGTCGCGACGAACTTATCTTTCAAATCTTCATGCTGAAGATCAAATCCATCATCAATCACAGCCAGGCGAATCGATTTACCGATGTCAGAGACATCATTTGCAAGACCAAGCTCGTGCAAAAGTCCCCACGCTTCAGCGATATGCGCGTGATCTGCACCCTGAACGCGGCCCTGACCCATAGGCGTGAGGCCTGGACCTTTGTTATGCAGGTTCCACTGTGATGTGAAGTAAGTGTCGTTCGGAACGAGCGGCGCAATCGGGCTTACAGCCGAGCCTTTCGCCCAAGACAGCGAACTTACAATACCAAAGGATAGCAAAGCAAAAATTTTGCTGTACATGGCATGACCTGTTTTTTTATGTGTGTTTGGTTATTTTAACTAACACACTAGTCAGGAGGTGTAGGAAAGTCCATACAGTAATGAAGAAAAAGCTTTCCCATGCGGTTTTGAGTGCCGATGGGAAGCCTGCAGGACTTTAACGCTGGGCGCGTGGAATGATACGAGGACGGATGGCAGCTTCGGGAAGCGGATTGTCCAGCGAGGCACTGCTTTTAGCGCGGCGCTCGATGACCGGACCTTTCTTCGCCGGGGCTCCTGCATCGTCCTTCATATAAAGACGCGCGATACGGCGCCATTGTCCCTGATCCTCGGGAACCAAAAGACATATGGCTTCACCTTCAGCCCCGGCGCGTGCTGTCCGACCAATGCGGTGCACGTAATCTTCCGGCGACTGAGGCAGGTCGTAATTAATAACATGAGCAATATGAGGAATATCCAAGCCGCGGGCGGCAATGTCTGTGGCCACCAGAATACGGTAGGTTCCGCCCCGGAAGCCTTTTATTGCGGCATCACGCTGGCTCTGGGTGCGGTCGCCATGAATGCGGGCCACGGCGTGACCGAACTTGGATAGAAATTTCGCCACGCGATCGGTGCGATGTTTGGTCCGCGTGAAGATGATGATCGAGCCTTCACGGGTATTCAGTTCATCCAAAAGCACATCATTTTTGGCTTCGGGCGTGGTCTGCACCACCGAGTGATGAATTTTCTGAGCCGGTTTTTCCACAGCGCCCACGCTGATCCGCACCGGATTTTTCAGATAGCGGTTGGCGAGTCCCATAATATTTTCGGGAAGAGTCGCAGAAAACAGCATGGTCTGCCGCTGAGTCGGCAGATGCCTCAGGATTTCATTCAGCTGCGGCGCGAAGCCCATATCAAGCATGCGATCCGCTTCATCGAGGACAAGCATTCCAGTATTTTGCAGTGATACGGCGCGTCTTTGCAAATGATCGACAAGGCGTCCAGGTGTCGCCACGATAATGCGTGGACGGCGCTGCAACGCCCGCAGTTGCGTGGACATGGACGTTCCGCCGATCAGCAGCGCGTGATTCAGTTCAGGCGCATACTGGGTCAAGCGAATCAGAACTTCCACAATCTGTACGGCCAGCTCCCGCGTGGGAGCCAAAATCAAGGCTGTTTCCTGAGGCTGTTGCAGAAGGCGAGCCACCAGCGGCACACCAAAGGCTCCGGTTTTGCCGGTTCCTGTTTGAGCGCAACCAATTAAATCATGTTGCGCCATGGCCACGGGAATCGCCTGCGCTTGAATAGGCGTGGGCGAGGCAAAATTCATCGCTTCGAGCGCCCTATGCAACTGTCGGGGCAGGTTCATCTCTTGAAATGTATGCACTTTGGATCTTCTATTTGGTGAAACCATGCCGTCCGGAAGGACGACTCCACTCTGACGATACTCGGCAGTAATAAGATCTTATCCTAGACTGCAGTTATTATCCATGCCTTGTTTGCGCTGTGGCATCGTGTCAGATTTTGAATGTCCTGGGAGGATCAGTATGGAGGGTGCTTTGGCCCCGTGCTGGGATCCAGCACGGGTCTCAACTCTACGGAAATCCGTAGAGGTGTAATGGACTGATTTGGTCCGGATTAATAACGGTTGCGACCGCCGCCGCCGAAGCCGCCGCGTCCGCCGCGATCACCACGACCGCCGCCGAATCCACCGCCGCGACCTTCACGAGGAGCCTGTGGGCGTGCTTCGTTCACAGTGATTTTACGACCATCGTAATCGGCACCGTTGAACTTTTCGATCGCATCAGCAGCTTCAGCGTCTGTCGACATTTCGACAAAGCCAAAACCTTTGGAGCGACCAGTTTCACGGTCCATGATCACTTTGGCAGAGACCACAGTGCCACTTTGCGAGAACGTGTCAAAAAGCACGTCATCAGTGGCGGAGAACGGAAGATTACCGACGTAAAGTTTCTTGCCCATATCACCTCCTTAAGGCTGGGAACCGCAAAAGAGGTAGGGGCCCAACTGCCCGTAGACTCTGACGCGCGACAGATCATATACCTGCCTGCGAAGAGGCGATCAAGAAAAAACTTCCAGTTGAGACTCAACTTACGAACCGTACCTCTAGCTTCGCAAGAGATTAACTGCTTCTTCTTTTCGGTGCAAGAAAGAACAAACAGGTTTCGCAAGAACATGATGAGAGCCCTGATGAGCAAGGGTTCCGCAATCTGATTCCAAATTAAATTCATACCTCAGGGTCGATTTTTCACGCTTTGGTGAACGTGTGCGCAGGCTTTCAACTTGGTCCGTCAGACGGGGTTCGACCAGCCGTACACAATATGGAGAGGGTCTTTCAGGCTTTTGTAAAAGTTACGCAAGCGAAAGAGTTGGGTCAAAATGGATTGCTCGGATCACATTTGCACATTTTCAACTGAAGCCAATCCTGACGCCGGTTCAAATGGCCGTAAAAATCCCCTATTCTTCGCGGGTTTAGCCGCGATCCCATCTCTGATTAATTTGTAATATCCGTTCCTTATGAAAATTCCTCGAATTTCCTGAAATCCCGACCGAAAAGGCTCCAAGTAGGCAAACTTATCGAGAGTGCTCGCTGTGGGTAGCAATAAATCAAAAAGAAGCCGCTCGTCGTCAGGCAAAGGATCCTCCTCAGGATCCTTTAAACCCGGTGACCTGTTTGGCGGTAGCGGTGGCGGCCTGGTTCCGGTGTTCGCCATCGTCTGCGGCGTCCTGATCGGCATGGGTGGCGCCTATGTCGTGAAGCGTGTGATCTTCGGCGGCAATAAAAAGCGGCCTGATGTCGCTATGATCGAGGAAAGTGATCGCGTCCCCGGACGGAGTAAGCTCAAGCGTGAGGCACGCATTCGTCCCGTGGAGACTGCAGAAGTGAATGAACCCATTCAGTATGTGGAGCAGCCCCCTATGATGGCGGAAACGGCTCCACCACCGCCAGCAGCGGCGCCGGCTCCGGAACCTCGCAGTCTTCCCAAAGCGGATCCACTGCCCCCTGAGCCCGCTCCCAAACATAGCAAGAAAGCGCCTCAGGTCGCGGCCCCCAGCAAGGCCCCCATTCGCGTGACGCCGCCGCCTAAACCGGCTCCGACCCTCGCGATGCTGGAGCCAGCGCCACCTCCCGAGCCGGTCGTGGAAGAGCCGAGGCAAGTCGCTCCCAAGTTTTTAACGATACGAAATTTGACTTACAGTCGCCCCCTGTTCAATCGCTGCCCAGAAGACTGCCTCTTGCTCTTCCGTGCGGCTGATGGCGGCGCCGTCAAAGCCAAGTTGAAGAAGTCATCGTTCACCCGCGTGCTGTCGAGCAACCTCGCCTATGCGGATATTGATGGATATGAAAGCGTGGTGGATGGTGAACGGGTCATCGTCGTGAAATCCATCCGTGGTATGCCGGTCGCGCCTCCGCCTGCGCCGGTCAAAGCCGTTCCTGAGAAAGTGGCGGAAGCTCCCAAGGTCGACAAGAAGAAAGCCGCGACCGAACCATCGAATCGGAAAAAACCTGCCGGCGACGACGCTGGCGAGGACAGTACCAGCGAAGCACAATCGCTGCGTAATCGCCTGGAGAGTAGCTCCAAAGCGAAGAAGAAAGAGGATACTGAAGAGGAACAATCGGGTGACGGTGAAGAGGAAGAAGGTGGTACCAGCTTCCAAAACCGTCTCAAGAGATCACTCGACTGAGGGAGGCTTCTCGTGGCTTCGTTACTCAAGCAGCTGATGTTATGGTCCATCCTTGGGATGATGGGCGCAACGTCGGCCATGGCCCAGGAAGAAGAGGAAGCGGCGGCACCTGCCTCCGAGAAAAGTGGCGAGGATGCGTCCAAAGCCAAGAAGAAAGACAAGGAAAAGAAGAAGAAAGGGCCGCCCCTTTATTATGCTTCGCTTGGTCTTGGTAAGACGCTTCCCGAAGGTTTCTACCGGATTCGGAGCGTGAACAAATTCGCGACCGGCAACACCGGCTACGATTCGTCGGGGAAACCCGAGAACTTCGGTTATGATCTGACCGCGAATGCCAACGCCGTGGCTATCGAATACGGGATGAGCGACAGATTCTCGTTCCTGCTTCTTCTGCCTTACATCTCGAAGAACAACGTGGCGTTCAACAAGAAAAAGTTCCGGGAATCCGATCGTTACAAGGTCGCCGTGGATCAGAACGTCACGTCTTTCAAAGAGAAACTCGCGGCAGGTCTTCAGGCGCAGGGTCAGTGCGCCAATCCCACTGCTTGCGCGGCTACGGTGGATACTTTGATTGCGAACAATGCGACTATTCCGCTTCCGCCTGTGACATTGCCGACTGGTGAAACGACAACCCTTCCCACAGCCCCACTGCAAAACAACATCGCACTGCTGTCTGAGCTCGTAACCGGGGCGGCGACGCCTGCGGATGGCGCGACCGGCCTTGGAGATGTGGACTTCGGTATCGCCTATTCGCTCATTTCGACCCGTACCAACGTCTTCGCTCTGGGTGCAGGCATCCGGATGCCCTTCGGTAAGTTCGAAGACGTCCCGACCGCTCAGCGTCCAACGGGTGAAGGCCTTATCCAGCTCGGTATACGCATGAACTACGACTATCATCCCTGGGCCCCGCTCTGGCTTTCCTTCCAGAACCAGTCCGAGATCATGCTCGTGGAAGGCAAGCGGAAGAGATCGAGTCTTCTGAATCCCAATAATTTGAACAAGAGCGATCCGACTGTCGAAGGTGGCGATGGCGAACCCAACTCGCAAACCGTCTCACGCAAAGGCGTAGGGCAAGTGGGGCAATTCCGTGCAGACCTTGGTCTTGCCAAGCTGTCGTCGGTTCTGCAGCCTATGGCGGTTGAAACATCTTTGAACTATACGTTGAAGGCAGCTGAATACTATGGCGAAACTCAAACGAACCCAGGCGAGCAGCGTTTCTCCTACTCGATGGGCTTTAAGTTTGACGGCCTTGGCCTGGATCGCCCCTATCCGGCTTATATTCGGGTGCTGCGCGAGAAATTCATCACAGGCAAGAACGTGCCTTTGGCGACCGATAGCTTTACGATCGAGTTTGCACTTTACGAGAGTTTCTAAAACTCTTGTTCGGTTTAGGATAAGCCCGATTCGGAGTCTGAAAGGCTCGAATCGGGTTTCTTTTTTGTGCTCCTTTATAGCGGAGCTTCGCCACCAGCTCGATATGCTCCGTTTGCGGGAACATATCAAAGGGCGCGATGGATTCCACTTCAAAACCCTGCTTTGTCAGAACCTGAAGATCCCTTTGCAGAGTCTCCATATTGCAGGATACATAATGCAGGCGCTGCAGCCGATCCCAGCCGCCCTGGGAAAGAGCGCTGAGCACCTGGGGAGAAAGTCCAGCCCGCGGTGGGTTGACAATCATATGAGTGACTTTTTGCGAGGCCGAGGCCTTCAGCATTTTCTTCAGAACGTCTTCCACCGACGCGGCCGTGCACTGCACCTGGGTCAGGCCCGAGTCGCGAGCGACCTTGCCTGCAGCTTCCGTAGCGTGCGGATTGGCTTCCACCAGCTGAATCTTTTTGAAGGATCCTGCGGCCGCCATCGTATAGGTTCCAAAACCGCCGTAAAGGTCAAGCAGCTCTTCACCGGCCAGCCCGTCGACGATATGCTGAATGAAAGTGGTTACGAGGCTGGAATTCGCCTGAAAAAAGGCCATCGGGTCCAAAGGGTAGCGCCGACCGTCGAGCATATAGGTGAAGGTCGGATCGCCGGCGAGGTAATTCACAGTTCGTGAAATCACCAGATCATCGTCTTCACGGCTCAGGAGTGATTCATAGATACTGAGCTGGGGCATCCGAAGTTTCTGCGCCCAGGCCTCCAGATCCGCACGCGGCACGCCCGTATGCGAAAGTATCAGACCAAAGGTATCGGCTTCAGGACTATAGCGAATGGTCAGAAATTTCAGGCGGCCGGTTTGAAAACCCTTCCGACTGTGCTGATAGAAAGCCGCTGGAACAGGCTGGCCTGGACCGAAGAGCTTTTGGATGAGTTTATTGATCGCCGGATGATGTATGGGGCAGCCGGGGATATCGACGACTTTTTTGGTGCCTCGTGCGTAAAGGCCAATCGAACGACGACCAAACTCATCCTCGTTCAAACACAGCTTGCTGGATGTGCGATAGCCAAATTCCGCCGGGCTCGGCACGATCGGATGAATGATCTCTTCCGTATTTTTGCCGGCCGGTACGAAACGTCCGAGCTGCTGACGCACAGCGCGGGTTTTATCGAACAGCTGCTTCACATAGGGAAACTGCTGAAGGCTACAACCGGAACATTTGCCAAAGAATCGGCAGGCCGCCTTCATAAGAATCTCCTGAATAGGGCCCGACAGGATCGAAACGAATCCAGCTGTTTACCCCGCCTGAGAGACTCTGTCAAGCGTCGGGGGACTCTGCCGCAGCCTCGGCCTTGCGCGTCTTCGCGAATTCCGCCTGAACCGCGCCCTTCCCGTGCTTCTGCTCCAGGTGTAAAAGCCCGAAATGATAGCGCGCTGCCGCCACGAAGTAATCACAGAAGAGAGCGTTGATGGTCGCGCCGCCGATGGCTCCGATCAGAGGAACCGACTCCGCCACCAGCTTTTCCGTCAAGGCCAGTTCAAAGGACCTTGCGATCCGGGTAATGAGTTTCACAAGGGCCGGGGCGGCACCGGTATCAAAGGCCCGCAGGATTTCTTTGGCTGATTTTTTCGCCATGTAGGCCGACGCCGTGCGAATCATCTGTTCAAAGGCCAGGCGGGAAGCCAGATAATTGGAATCCGCCGTATCATCTTCTGTGCTTTGCATGGAACCGAGGGTGAAAACATAGAGGCATTGAAGCTGGATATTGGGATCTTCCAGATCCATTCCCCAATGCGCTGCGACATCCGAAATGCCCCGCAGTATCATGGTCGTGGAAATCGGCAGCTCCACGGGAAGCGCCAATACCCCGAACAGGCCTCCCACCGCTCCTGTGACGGCAACGGTCGCCGTATGAAGACGGCCGCTTTTGCGGCTATTGTCCAGCGTACCCTGCCAGTGAATGGCCTTGCCGGTTTTTGTCTGGACGGTTTTGATGGCTGCGATCAGCGCTGTTTGAAGGGATTTCTGCACGACCTCGCTGATTTTGTCGCGGACATTTTCCGGCAGTTTTTTTTGCAGAGCATCCAGGGGCTGACCCAGAACATTCATGGCGCGAATGGTAAAACCGGGATTGTCCAGAAATTTCGCGGCTTCGTGGATAAACGCAATGTGTTCGGGATTCAATGCGGGCAGCGACATGGCACGTCCTATGAGTGAGGATGGCTTTGGATAGGCATTGCAAGCGCTATCAATTTCCAGCACATTTATTTTCTCCAGGCTGCTGGAAAGAGCATGCCAGGGGCAGGACGAGAAATCAATTTCAGGATGAGTGGGTGCGATGAAAGCTGGCAAGATTGACGAGCACAGTTTTATCCAAAAGCTCGGGCCCGATACCCGTATCGTGGTGCTGACAGGAGCCGGTATATCTGCGGAAAGCGGCATCCCGACCTTTCGTGATGCCCAGGATGGACTCTGGTCGCAGTTTCGTCCCGAGGAACTCGCGTCGCCGGAAGGTTTTCGCGCCAACCCCAAACTCGTTTTTGATTGGTATGCATGGCGCCGAAAAAAGGTGCTCGAGTCAAAGCCCAATAAAGGCCATGAGATTCTGGCCCTCTGGGGTCAACAGTTTCCCCATATGACCCTGATCACCCAGAACGTCGATGGTCTGCATCAGGCTGCGGGTAGCCAGGACCTTATCGAAATGCATGGCAGCATCCACCGCCTCATTTGTTTCAAGGAACGTCATCCCTCGCCTTGGGTCGCGGCCAAGGACGGCGTTCCCCTTTGCATGCGCTGCCAGTCGCCGCTACGACCGGACGTGGTTTGGTTCGGTGAAATGCTGGATCGCAGAATTCTTGAGCATATTGGGAAGGCTTTGGCCAACTGCGAGGTCTTTCTTGCCATTGGAACCTCGGGCCTTGTTTATCCGGCTGCAGGTTTTCTGGATGAGGCGCGCGCATCGGGAGCCTTGACCGTTGTCATCAATAGAGAACGCGTGGGCGAGGATCGCTGTGATCTTCTTCTGCAGGGATCCGCTTCGGATATCCTGCAGCGCCTGCAGGATTCCATTCAAGCGCGGCATGTTTTTAAAGTAAGCTCCAGGGCAAGGTGATCAGGGCCATTCTTATGACAATCGAGAGGGGAGCGACAGTCGCGGGAACCACCCAGCTCTCCTGCTGACGCACGGCATGCTCATGGCCGCGGTTGATTTGATACTGCAGATACCAAAAGCCAAAGATGGCGAGAGGCAGGGGCCGAACTCGAAGTTTGAATTCATCATGCAGAGCCTGTCTAAAAACCAAAAGCAGCGTGATCATCAGAAGCGCCGACCCAAACTGCGCCATCAGCACAGTCGCATCCCAGGGCATGCTGCCCCGGGACAATCTGAGGATGGCCAGCAGGGACGTGATCACGACCAGGACGTGCAGAAACGCAGGTGAGAAGAGCCGTCGTCCTTTGTGTTCGGAAAGCCCAGCATGCACAGGATAGCAGCGTACCGCGCTGTAGAGGCCGAGAGTGATGAGATCGAGCAAAACTAAAAGAATCACGGGATGCCGCAATCGCTCCCGAGAGTACTTGGCATCCTGTTTATTTTTCTGATGATGCGGCATGCTTGAAATCCTTTGTTCATAGGCGCTGTGAGTCCTCGACTCGAACGAGACGCCCATGACGGCAAAAGATTGCGCGAAATTTTATAAAAGACCAGAAATTTATGGTTAGGAATTCTTAAACAGAAAAGCAAACGGCCCGCGGGCAGCGATGTCAGGGGTTTAAGGGGAATCGCGGGACTGTTTTCGTGTGAAGACTTTTTGTCGATCAAAACCTTTACGGATTGCCTTTCGATAAAATTCGATCGCGAGTGATGGAAACGATGAGTGCGACGCTGGTCGGAGACTCCGCGTGCAGTAAGGCGTTGCGGCCATGTTCGGTGAAGAGGGCCTCGTGTTCTGTGATCCTCTTTTTTTCGTTCTGCAAAGAAACAGTGAATGATCCCGCGTGGCAGTAGATAAAACATAAGTCATCATATTGAGCTGAAAAAGAAAGTTTTTCCGAAGCTTTCTGCACATGAACGCGTACCTGACCGAAACCATCCCGGACCATGACATTGAAATCTTCCACAGCCCTTCCTGTTAAAACTCCTTCCGTTGGCCAGCCTCCGTGAAACTCATAAGGTTCTAAAGCCTGCAGCTCATGGCGGCCCCGCCCTTCATGCAGCAGATGCATGGGGTCACCGTTCAGCAGGACTATCGTACGCTGGTAATCAGAAAAGACAGAGAACGGTCCCGATGCAGGCACCTGAGCCAGACTGATTCGCCAATCGAAACCTGACTGCACAGTGGCGCCGGGGGGCGCGATGAAGAGTTCTGTTGTCGAACCCGCCCCGTTTTTCCAGGGCATGAACTTATAAGCGGAGGGAGTGAGATGCGTGACTTGATCCGACATGAAGGAAAGACCTCGCTTTGTTGGGTGGCCAGCTTCGGCTCCTGTAAAATACCTGAAGACGCTGCAGGAGTTCCAGACCGTCCTGACCGCGCAGAATGGGTGGATTTTGATCCAGGCGAGGTGCTAGAACGTGGGACAGGCCCGTGTGGCCTGATCTGCTCACTCGCTTAGGAAAGTTGATAGTATATGAGCGTTGCCACTCTCTTTCAGCCTTTCACTCTGAAATCCCTTACCCTCAAAAATCGCTTTGTAATGGCCCCTATGACGCGGTCCTTCTCCCCTGGAGGCGTTCCCACTCCTGATGTGGCCACCTATTACCAAAGACGGGCCCAGGGCGAAGTTGGTCTGATCCTGACGGAAGGCACGGTGGTGAACCGCGTGGCGTCATCCAACGATCCTAACATTCCGCATTTTTATGGTGAAGCCGCGCTGCAAGGTTGGAAGCAGGCCATCGACCTCGTGCGCGAGGCTGGAGGCCTTATGGCGCCTCAGATCTGGCACATGGGTGTGATGAATCCCCATGCCTCGGGTTGGCTTCCCGCGGAACCTTTTGAAGGTCCATCGGGACTTTTGCATACGGGCGTTAAAGGTGGACGCGAGATGACTGTGGCCGATATTGAAGCCACCATCCAGGCCTTTGCAGAAAGTGCCGCGGCTGCGAAGAAGCTGGGTTTTCATGCGGTGGAACTGCATGGCGCGCATGGTTACCTGATCGATCAGTTTTTCTGGGATGTCACCAACCAAAGAAACGACATTTACGGGGGAAAAACCCTGCCTGAACGCAGCCGCTTTGCCCTTGAATTGGTCAAGGCCGTACGTCAGGCCATTGGCCCTGATTGTCCGATTCTGCTGCGCCTTTCCCAATGGAAACCGGGTGCCTTTGATTTCAAGCTCGCCAGGACTCCCCAGGAAATGGAAGCCTGGCTTTCGCCTTTGGCCGAGGCGGGCGTCGATGTTTTCCATTGTTCCCAGCGTCGCTTCTGGGAAGCTGAGTTTGCGGATTCGGATATGAACTTCGCAGGCTGGGCCAAGAAAGTTACCGGGAAAGCCACAATAACCGTCGGATCCGTGGGCCTGTCGGGTGAGTTCATCAAATCATTCCGCGGAGAAAATTCCACGCCTCAGCCGATTGACGAACTTGTCCGACGCTTCGATCGCGGTGACTTCGATATGGTGGCTGTCGGTCGCGCACTGCTCTCGGATCCGCACTGGGTCCGCAAAATCAAGGAGGGCCGCACATCCGAGCTGACCGGCTTCCAAAGTTCCGATCTGCGCCAGCTGCAATAATCCCCTGGGCCGTTTGTCTCCAAAGGTTGGATCCAATTCATGGATCCGACTCTATCAAGCAGTTGAAACCCATAGGAAAGTCTGAATATGGTGCCAACGGCAGACAAATCGGCCCTTTTTTCCCAGTTGATCAAAGACTGGATTTTGGAAAAACGCGGCCGTAATCTTTATGTTCTGGCCAGGAACAGCGGGCTCTCTTATACGAATTTGCGCGCGATTGAAGCGGGTAAATCGGATGTCACGCTTGATACGGCCCTGCGCCTTCTGCGTTACATTCAGCCTGATGCGGCCACGACCCAAACCGTCCTCAATTTCTATCCGGACATCGCGCCCATGCTCGGGCATCTTTCGCAACTGAAAGCCCGCAATGGTTCGTATCGACTTTTGAGTCAAAAGGCCTGTCGCGCTGCGGTCGAAATCTACGGTCGCCGGCGCATTGCCTGCGATGAGCTGCACGGTATCCTGGGGCCCGGTGCCGAGTCGATCGTTGAGGAGCTAACCCAGGTGGATCTGATACGCGTGGAAGAGGATCATTATCTGCCGACGCATCCTTTCTTTCATCTCAGCAGCCCGGATGTTCTGATTCCTTTCATGAGACTCTTTTTGGATAATGTGCATCGCGATGTGCCATGGAACCTTGTGGAAGCCAGGTTCTCGGGACTTAAGCCGGAAGCAGCGGCCGAGGTTCAATCCATCCTGGAGGATGCGCGCCTTCGTGTGATGCGGATCAAGGAAAATCCAGACAACGCCGGGGACCTGACCGTCGCCTGGGGCATGGTCATGACACTTTTTTAGTCTTCCGATCAGGCTGCTTGAGCCACCACACTCAGGTCATCCGAGATTTCCTCGATGGCATGCTCAGCTGTACGCAACGAACAATCCGGAGGCAAAATCGCCAGCACCGTGGCCTGCATCATATGATCGCCGGTCATGGGTGCGGACAGCGGCGTCACCTGCACCGAGGCCACGGATGCCCCCTGCCGTGCCAGCGCCAGCTGAAGTAGTTTGCCGAGTTCCGGATTTTCGAAACCAATCACTTCGAATCGCGCCTGCAGATTTTCCATAGGGAATCCTCCCGCAAGATACTGTGCTGATCCTGATCCTCTTCGGATCGAATTGCGAGTGACAATTTTTTATTTCCTTCAAACGAGCCTGCAAGTCCACTATGCTGAGTCTTGCATCACTCAAGCATTTTCGTTACAAGGAGCCGGAGCAGGTGGAATCGGGAAATGAAGCCGGAGTGCGAAAAACCATCGAAACGATCTATCGCCGGGAAGGACGGCGCGTCTTTGCCAGTCTTGTGCGAATTCTAGGTGAATTCGAGTTTGCGGAAGAGGTCCTGCAGGATGCGTTCGCAGCCGCTCTGGAGCAATGGTCGCGCGATGGTATTCCAGCCAATCCCGGTGCATGGCTGATTTCCGCAGGCAAATTCAAGGCGATCGACGCGATTCGGCGACGGGGCCGATTTCAGAAAGCCATTCCCGAACTCCTGGCTGGTTTGGAGAGTGATGTCGCTCTGCCTGTGGAATGGAGCGAGGAAACATTTAAAGACGATCAGCTGCGCCTTATATTTACCTGCTGTCACCCTGCATTGGCAGCCAACACTCAGGTGGCTCTGACTCTGCGTGAGGTCTGTGGCCTGACCACCGAAGAGATTGCTTCGGCTTTTTTGTCGAGTCCTGCAACAATTGCGCAGCGCATCGTGCGGGGAAAGGCCAAAATTCGCGATGCGAAAATTCCCTATCAAGTTCCTGCGCGCGCCGACCTGCCCGAGCGTCTCGATTCCGTGCTCTCTGTAATTTATCTCGTCTTCAATGAAGGCTACTCCGCGTCATCCGGTGAAACAGTCGTGCGTGCGGATCTTTCCAATGAAGCCATTCGGCTGGGACGGCATATGCTCGATTTGCTGCCTGATCCCGAGGTCAAAGGTCTTCTCGCTTTGATGCTTTTGCATGAGTCGCGTCGCGAAGCGCGGGTGACCGCGGACGGTGACATCATCCTTCTTGAAGACCAGAATCGAAGCCTTTGGAAGCAGCCCTTTATTGCGGAAGGTTTGCGCCTTGTCGAAGCGGCTTTGAATTCGCGTGGATTCGGCATTTATACCATTCAAGCCGCGATTTCTGCGGTGCATGCGCAGGCAGCGACGACCGCAGCCACGGATTGGCCCCAGATTGTTGCCCTTTATGATGTGCTCATGCAGGGGGCTCCTTCGCCTGTCGTGGAATTGAATCGCGCTGTGGCCATCGCCATGCGTGATGGTTTTGAATCGGGGATCGTTCTTGTGGATGATATTCTGCAGCGCGGAGAATTGGTTCAGTATCATCTGCTGCACGCCGCCCGCGCGGATTTCTGCCGTCGCTTGGGGCGTCTGGATGAGGCGCGAAAATCTTACGCAGAGGCACTTTCCCTGGCTAAACAGGAACCTGAACGCCGATTTCTGGCTAAGCGATTGAAAGAATTGGGCTAAAAATTTTTTGCGGGTTCTGTCGATTGCCCCCCTTGCCGGTCGACTAAAGGGTGAGAACGGGGGATCGACCATGAAGTTTATCTGCTTGAAGTATCGGGACGGGCCGCAACCGAGCTCTCTATCAGCTGCCTGGCAGCAGGAAAGCCTTCGCTATGACGAAAAATTACGTGAGCTCGGGCATCTGTTTGTCAGCGAAAGCGTGCACTGCGCAGGCGAAGCGGTTGATATTTGCAGCGTTCAGGGTCAGATCGTGGTCACAGATGACCGGCGCGACTCGCAAAGAAAACAGTATCTCGATGGACTCATGTTCCTGGAAGCGCGGGATCTGAATCATGCCATTATTTTAATATCGAATCATCCCGGAATGAAAACGGGCTGGTTTAAAATTCATCCAGCTGATGATAAAGGGGGAAAACCATGAAGTACATGCTGCTCATCTATTCGCGTGAAGATGCCTGGACCGATGCGGAACGCGCCGATTGCATGGAAGAGTCCCGACAGCTCTGTCACGAACTGGACGCCAAAGGTCAATTCCTGGCCGCATCGCCGCTACACTCCGTGACCATGGCGACCAGCGTGCAGCTCCGTAATGGCAAGCGTTTGATCACGGATGGGCCGTTCGCGGAAACGAATGAGCAGCTCGGCGGTTATTATATCGTCGATGTTCCCGATCTGGATGCCGCCATCGACATTGCCAGCCGCATTCCTGGCAGCAAGCGCGGCACAGTTGAAATTCGTCCTCTATTCGTACTTGAAAATATGCCTACTCTGAAACCTTAAGAAAAGGATGACTCCATGAAAGTTATGGTGATCGTAAAAGCAAGCAAGGATTCCGAAGCTGGCATCATGCCGACCGAAGAACTGATGCGTGAGATGGGAGCCTACAACGAGGCTCTCGTTAAAGCCGGGATCATGCTGGCCGGTGATGGCCTTTATCCGAGCGCGCAGGGTGCCCGGGTACGTTTCTCCGGCAAGGAAAGATCGGTGATCAACGGTCCCTTCGCCGAGACCAAGGAATTGATTGCCGGCTACTGGCTCTGGCAGGTGAAGTCGATGGAAGATGCGATCGAATGGGTGAAGCGCTGCCCCAACCCTATGCCGACCGAATCTGAAATCGAAATTCGCCGGGTTTTTGCCGCCGAGGATTTTGCGGACGTGGATCCGACAGGCGAGGTACGCGCTCAGGAAGAGCGTCTGACGGAGGAAATCCTTTCCTATCGATTGGATCCACCGCGTTTTGAACAGGGAAAGGAGTTGATCATCGCCGGTCTCAATCGCCATTTTACGGATGAGACGCGGGCACATATTCCCGATCTTTGGAAAAAATTCGCTCCTTCACTCGGCAAAATACCAGGCCAGACGGGTGGCTCAACCTATGGCGTCTGTCACGGAGAAGATAGCAAGGGCGGCTTCGATTATATGGCCGGCGTTGAAGTGCAGAATACCAGGGATCTCCCTTCTGGTTTCACCTATCTGAAGATTCCAGCGCATCGCTACGCGGTCTTCACTCACAGCAAACACGTCTCGGAGATCACGAAGACGATGGATGCCATTTATAACAAGTGGCTGCCTAACTCTGGTCTTCAGGCTGGCCAGGGTCCATTCTTTGAGCGTTATACTGAAGAATTCCGTCCGGACAAAGGCATGGGCGGCATTGAAATCTGGGTTCCGATAAAAGTCTAATTAAGGAGAACGACCATGGGATCAAAAATTTTCGTCAACCTTGCCGTCAAAGATCTGCCGCGTTCCATCGCCTTCTGGAAAAGCCTGGGATATGGTTTCAATGCACAGTTTACCGATGACACCGCAGCTTGCCTCGTCTTCGGTGATGATGCCTATGCCATGCTCCTGACTCATGCCAAGTTCAAGGAGTTCTCACCGAACCCCGTGTGCGATACCGCAAGGAACACCGAAGTTCTGGTGGCACTTTCCTGTGAAAGCAAGGCGGACGTTATGGAAAAGACGAAGAAGGCCCTGGCGGCCGGAGCCCATCGTTACTCCGAGCCCAAGGATTTTGGTTTCATGTATCAGGATAGTTTCCAGGACCTGGATGGTCACGTGTGGGAACTCTTTTACATGGATGAAGCCGCTATTCCGAAATAATCGTTCCCAGTGAAGGGCCTGCCCTACGGCAGGCTCTTGCCTTGCGTTCAGACTATGCTTTCCCTATGATAAGCCCAGCAGCCTTTTGCTGGAGAATCCACCATGAGCAAGACTCCAAAAGAAATCTGGGAAATCCAACACAATCTCGTTTTGAATTTCGATGTGGATCAGCACGCCGAACTTTTTGCAGAAGACGGCGTGTGGGAATTTCCCAGGGCGCCTCAGGGCAGCAAAGTGAAACTTGAAGGACGCGATGCTATCCGTGAATGGGTGATTGAAAATGCAAAAAGCTCCCAGGAAGCCGGGCATCGCGTGCTGGGATATGAAGAAATCGTCATTCATGAAACTTCTGATCCCAGTGTGATCGTCGTTGAATTCGATCTGCACGGAGAAGTCACGCATACCGGGGAAAGGTTTCGTCGCTCGTATGTTCAGGTTCTACGCGTACGGGATGGCAAAATCGTATCCCTCCGTGATTATTTCAACTGACGATGGAAAAGCTCAGGCTTCTTTTTGAAAAGGCTCAGGCGCTGCGACCTCGGTAAGCCGTAAGGCGCCGCGCATGCCTCGCCTGGTCCGCCCGCCCCGCCCCATTCCCGACCGCGTTATTCCCTGTGACCCGCTCAGGCCAGCTTCATGGTCCAAACTTTGCACATTTATATGGACATAAATAAACAAGGCAGTTTGGCCTTAATTTATTAGGATTATGACATTGAGTCGCATAACGTTTGCGCAGGGCCCTGCCCATATTGGTCTTTTAGGTTTGAATAAAATCAGCGGGCGCACCCTGATTCTATCCTCCCTTGCCATTATGGCTTTGATTCTCGGGATTCTTGCGATTCTTTATTCCAGTTTAAGGACCGTTCGCGAGCACAACCGGCTCGTGATCCATGCTCATGAAGTCCTGTATGAACTTGAGCTGACTCTTTCGGCCTTGAAAGATGCGGAAAACAGCGCGCGCGCCTTCGTGTCCACTCAGAAAGATCCCTTCCTGGAAACCTTTCAAGCCGGACGCGCGGCCGCTCTGGATAACGTCCGTAAGCTTAAGACCCTGACTTACGACGATCCGCAGCAGCAGGCCAGAGCCAATAAATTGTGGGAGAAATCCCTGGCTTTCATGCATTGGCAGTCGGAAATCCTGGACTCTGCACGACGGAGCAACGTGGGTAACAGGGCAGGAACACCTTCCGAATTTGACCTTCTGGACCAGTCCAGGCCGCACATGGATGAAATTCGACTCATAGTGCAGGATATGAAAGACAGTGAGGACAGGACACTGCAGGAGCGCGCGCATCAGGCTGCTGCCGCAAGTTCTCGACAGGAATTATCAATCCTTGCTGTGACCGGCGTCAGCATCCTTCTTGTCCTGTTGGCGCAATACTACATCCGTCGTTCCATACAGATTCAAAGGGCTGAAGCTGAGCGTTTGAGTGATGAAAATTGGCTTAAAACCGGCCTTGCGGAGGCTGGAGCTTTACTTCGTGGCAAGGAAACGCTTGAAGAGGTGGGTCGGGCCACTCTGGAGTTTTTTGCCGGGTATCTCGGGATGCAGGTGGGTGCCTTCTATGTGCAGCGTCATGGCCATCTGCAGCTGGTCGCGACCTTTGCTCAGGCTGGGGAACAGCAGCCCATTCCCATCCGAATAGGCCTTACGGAGAGTCTTGCCGGGGAAGCGTTGAAGCATCAGCGTTTGATCGAACTCGACGAAGTTCCGGCCGATTATATGAAAGTCTCATCAGCTCTTGGCTCGACCCTTCCCCGGCGGCTCGTGATCCTGCCACTTTACGGCGAGGATATGCCGCGGGTCGGTGTGGTGGAAATGGGCTTTCTCCATAAGCTTCCGCAAGGGGCCTTGGAACTCTTCGACGATCTCAAAAGCAGTCTCAGCGTGGTGGTCAATTCCACCCTGTCGCGGCAGGTGCAGCGGGAACTTTTGGAAGAAACCCAGCGTCAGGCCGAGGAGCTGGCGGCGCAGCAGGAAGAACTCCGTGCCAGCAATGAAAAATTGGAGCAGCAGACGCGGGCCCTGCAGAAATCCCAGGAACGTTTGGAAGTGCAGCAGGAGGAGCTGAGGAATAACAATGTCGAGCTGGAACAGCAGGCACAGGAGCTTGAGCAGCAGAAAGCAATATTAGCTGAGAAGAATTCCAGTCTCCTCGTTACCAAAGCCGAGCTGGAAAGCAAGGCCCGTGAGTTGGAGCAGGCGAGTCGCTACAAGTCTGAATTCCTGGCGAATATGAGTCACGAGCTGCGCACACCTTTGAACAGCCTTCTGCTGCTGGCTACACTGCTGGCGGAAAACAAGGAAAAAACCCTGACTGAAAAACAGGTGGATTTTGCCCGCACCATCTTTAAATCCGGTCGTGATCTTCTCACGTTGATCAACGACATCCTTGATCTTTCGAAGGTGGAAGCCGGACGACTTGAGCTTGTCCGGGAATCCGTCGCTTTCGATGAAATGATGGATCGACTGAAGCGTGATTTTGAATTGACCGCCAAAGAAAAGGGACTCTCCCTTGAAATGCGGCGAACCAATCAGTCGCCTGCGTCCATCATCACCGACGAGCAGCGGCTCCTGCAGATCATGAAGAACCTGATTTCCAATGCCTTGAAATTTACGGAAGCCGGGATCGTGGAACTGAAGATTGATCGCGGCGAAGGACCCACACCCATCCGCCTGCAGGTTCGGGATACAGGCATCGGCATCAGCCCTGAAAAGCAGTCGATCATCTTCGAAGCCTTCAAGCAGAGCGATGGCTCCATCAATCGTACCTATGGTGGTACAGGCCTCGGTTTGACCATTTCCAAAGAGCTTGCGCAGCTGCTGGGCGGCTTTATCAGCGTGTCCAGCCAACCCGGAGTGGGGAGCATGTTTACCCTTCACCTGCCCGAGGAAATGCCCCGCGAGCAGCCGCGCGTTGAACCCATAGCGCCCGTGATTCAGCCCGTTCAGGGGCTGCAGAAGTCGGCGTCCAATGGAGCCGTGCGTGAGGACGAGCCGCTTGCGCCTTTGAATCTGAATGAAGACGATCGATTGATCCTTGTGGTCGAAGACGATGCGGACTTCGGCCGCATTATTGCCGACATTGCGCATGAGGCCGGTTTCAAGACGGTCATCGCCACGGATGGGGAAACGGCTCTGCGGATGGCCAATGCCTATCCCTTGAGTGCTGTTCTGCTCGATATCAAATTGCCTGATATCAGCGGTCTCGGCGTCCTTGCGCGCCTGAAGTCCGATCCGACCACGCGGCATATTCCGATCCATGTCGTGTCGGGTACGGATTATGTTCAGAATGCCCTGGCTTTGGGTGCCATTGGTTATTTGCAGAAACCTGCCCAGGCTGATCAGCTGAAAGGCATCTTTCAGCAGATTGAGGCCACCCTGGAGCGCAAGGTCAAACGCGTGCTTTTGGTTGAAGATGACAAGTTCCAAAGACAGGCGACCAAGGACCTGCTCGGGCAGGATGATATTTCCATAGTCGAGGCGCGATCGGGTACAGAGGCGCAGGAGAAGCTTCGGAATGAAGCCTTCGATTGCGTTGTCCTTGATCTGCGTCTGCCCGATGTCAGCGGCTTCGAGCTTCTCGAAGCGATGGAAAAGGATCTGCCAGGACCGAAGCCTCCGATCGTTGTCTATACGGCCAAGGACCTGACCCGCGACGAGCAGGCGCTTTTGGAGCGCTATGCGGAAAGCATCGTGATCAAGGGCGCCCGCTCCCCCGAGCGGCTTCTGGATGAGGTGAGCCTCTTCCTGCACCGCCTGGAAAGTTCCCTGCCGCCGAAAAGTCAGACGATCCTTCAGAAGCTGCGCTCGGATGCAGTGGGCCTGAAAGGTCGGAAAATTCTTCTGGTGGACGATGACATGCGCAATGTCTATGCGCTGGTCAATGCTCTCGAAAGTCATGGGCTGCAGATATCCATAGCGCGCAATGGTCGGGAAAGTCTGACTCAGCTTGAAAAAGTTTCCGGCATTGAACTTGTGCTCATGGATATCATGATGCCGGAGATGGATGGTTATGAAGCGATGCGCCTCATCCGGGATAACCCTCTTTATAAGAAGCTGCCTGTCATCGCCTTGACGGCCAAGGCTATGAAAGGGGATTTGGAGCAGTGTTTGGCCGCCGGTGCCAACGATTATCTGCCCAAGCCTGTTAACCTGGAGCGTTTACTCTCCCTTCTGAAGGTTTGGTTACCGCAGAAGATCTAAAACCAGAAAGGCATCCTGGGATGCGGACGTCGGTGGAAGATATCGAAATCAAGCTGCTGATTCAGGCGATTCATGCCTGCTATGGCTATGATTTCGGTGGATATAACGAAATGTCGTTCAGGCGACTCGTGAGTGTCATCCTGGCGAAATATGGGATTGCCACGATTTCGTGTCTGCAGGATGAGATTTTGCATAAGCCGGAATTTTTCGCAAGGGTCCTGCCGGACTTGACGGTGACGACCAGCGAAATGTTCCGGGATCCTGATTTTTATCGGGCGTTCCGGGACGAGATCGTCCCCTATTTGAAGACCTGGCCGGCCTTCAAAATATGGCATGCGGGCTGTAGCACAGGGGAAGAGGTGTACTCCCTGGCCATTCTTTTGAAGGAGTCGGGCCTTTACGAAAGGGCTGTGATTTATGCCACGGATATCAACCCCACGGCTTTGAAGACGGCCAAGGAGGGGATCTATCCTGTGACGCAGATCAAGCGCGATACGCAGAATTATATAGCGGCTGGCGGTCGTGAAAGTTTTTCCTCGTATTACATGGCATCCTATGATGCTGTGCGCTTTGATCCCGGGCTTCGTAAGAACATCTTGTTCGCTGCCCACAATCTGGTAGTGGATGACGTCTTCTGCGAAGCTCATGTGATTTTATGCCGCAATGTTCTGATCTATTTCGATCGTGATTTGCAGGCCAGGGTGCTCGACCTCTTTTCGCGCAGTCTGGCGTATAAAAGTTATCTTTGTCTTGGGTCCAATGAAACGGTGCAGTTCATAGCTGGTGGTCAGGATTTTCAAACTGTTTCCGATCAACAGAAGATTTTTCGCAAGGTGGTCCGCAGTGGAGCACCGATTCAGTGACAGGACCTGATGGGGGCACAATGATCAAGACGAAAATACTGCTTGTCGACGACCGCCGGGAAAACCTGGTCGCGCTTGAGAATATCATTCATCGACCGGATGTCGACATCCTGAAGGCTCAATCGGCTCCGGATGCCCTGGCTCTGCTTTTGGAGCATGAGTTCGCTCTGGCTTTGATTGACGTCCAGATGCCGGACATGAATGGCTTTGAATTGGCCCAGGTGATGCGTTCAGCAGCCCGCAGCCGGGATATTCCCATCATCTTCGTGACGGCTTCGGAAAGCGACAACCATCACATCTTCGAAGGCTATGAGAACGGGGCTGTGGATTACCTGCTGAAGCCCCTGATCGCCCCGATCGTGCGCAGCAAGGTTGCGATCTTTGTCGAGCTTCATCAGAAGAATGTGGCTCTGCTGCAGAAACTGAAGGAAGTGGAGACGCTGCGCGAGGCCGCAGAAAGCGCCAGTCGTGCCAAGAGTAGCTTTCTGGCGAACATGAGCCATGAGATTCGGACGCCTCTCGGCGCAGTCCTGGGCTTTGCAGAACTGCTGCGCATCAAGGATCAGTCGCCGGACGACCGTGACCACTGCATCAATGCCATCACCCGCAATGGTCAGTTGCTGCTGCAGCTTATTGATGACATTCTTGATCTTTCGAAAATTGAAGCCGACAAGATCGAGGTGGACCGTGCACCGATTTCCATGGCTGATCTTCTGCAGGATATCAAGGCCGTTCATGAGCATAAAGCCAGTGAAAAAGGCATTAGCCTGAAGATTGAAGCCGAGGGGCGTTTGCCGCGGGAAATCTCTAGCGATATTCTGCGTCTGAAGCAGATTCTCTATAATATAGTCGGCAACAGTCTGAAGTTTACCGATCGTGGTGAAATTCGCTTGCGGGTGGGATATGATCCCAGGCGCTATGATGGGCATCTGATTTTTCAGATCACCGACACGGGCTGCGGACTCTCGGATGCCGAAGCGGGACGTATTTTCCAACCCTTCATGCAGGCGGATGGATCCTCGACACGACGCTTCGGCGGCTCCGGGCTTGGCCTTATCATTTCGAAACGATTGGCGGCGCTCTTGGGCGGCGATGTCGTTCTGCTTGAAAGCCGACCGGGTTTGGGCTCCACATTCCAGGTCAGCTGTGATCCCGGGCCGATCCATGACTCGCAGTTGGTGGACGGGGATTACCTTCTGAAGAAGGAGCCTGGCAAAGCCGGTGGTTCCCTCGACGCAGGTTTGCGCCTGGATGATTTGCGGGTCCTTGTCGTCGATGATTCGCCCGATAACCGGAACCTTTTGAGCCGTATCATAGGACGCTTCGGAGCCATGGTGGATACGGCTTCTGATGGATCCGAAGCTGTGGCCAAGGCTTTGGCCGGCGATTTCGATGTCGTGCTGATGGATATTCAGATGCCGGGGACGGATGGCCTTGAAGCCACTGCTCAGCTGCGGAGTCAGGGTTATCGCAAGCCTATTCTGGCTCTGACGGCTCATGCCATGAAAGAGGAGCAGGGGCGCTGCCTGAATGCGGGATGCGATGCGCATCTCAGCAAACCCGTGAATTTCAAGAATCTGGTGATGAGTATTGCAGCCTATGCCGGTCGCGATGAGGTCCAGGCCTTAGGCTAAAGCTACTGGAAATACTCGATAATTTTTTTATCTGTAACCTGTCGATTGTCTCTCTCCCTGTTCGACTGTTTCATGAAAGTATTCCGAAAACGCAGTCACAGGGAGAACGTTCCATGCAGAAGATTACCCCATTCCTTTGGTTCAATAACAACGCCGAGGAAGCCATCACCTTCTATATGTCCATCTTCAAACACTCCAAAATTTTGGAATCATCCCGCTATGGCGAAGGGATGCCGTTTCCTGCCGGGACTTTGATGACAGCATCTTTCCAGCTGGAAAATCAGCAGTTTTTGGCCCTTAATGGTGGACCCATGTTTCAATTCACGGAAGCCATTTCCTTTCTGGTGGATGTCACGACTCAGGAGGAACTGGACTATTACTGGAGTCGTCTTCTTGAAGGCGGCTCCAAACAACAGTGTGGTTGGCTCAAGGATAAATATGGTCTTAGCTGGCAGATTATTCCTTCGATACTGGGCAAGCTGATGGGTGACAAGGACCCTGTCAAGGCGGGAAGGGTGATGCAGGCCATGCTGAAAATGGATAAGTTTATCATCAAGGATCTGCAGCGCGCTTATGAGGGCTGAGTTGGAATGGACCCCGCTGGCTTCCCTTGGGAATGGAGCGGGGCCCTCCCCTCATGCAAACAAACCATACTCATTATTTCGGCCTCGATCTCCGAATCGTAATCCATGGCTAAAGTGCGAAGCTTCGCCGATTTCCTGCACCGCAAGATGGCGTTCAAACCAGCGCGTGCTGAGGTTGGCGGCGCGTTCCAAAGCACCTTCCTCTTCAAACAGATGGCTGGCTTGTGGAACAACTTCGATCCGCACAAGCCCAGGACGCATCCTGGATCGCGCGCAGACATTCAGATCCATAATGGAAATATCCTGCCCGCCCATCAAAAGTAGGGTGGGAGCTGTGACCTTGCTCAGGGATTCTCCGGCCAGATCCGGCCGTCCGCTCAACGACACGATGGCTTTGATAGGGCGTCCGATGGTGGCGGCCGCTTTTAAAACCGCTCCTGTGCCTGTACTTGAGCCGAAAAATCCAAGAGGCTGATCATAGGTGGCCAGCTCATGCATGACCCAGTCGGTGGCCTGAATCAAACGCCGGGTCAGCAGTGGTGTATCAAAACGCAGATGTCGGCTTTTGAGTTCCGAAGCTTCCTCTTCGCGAGTCAGAAGATCAAAGCGGAGCGTGGTAAAACCAGCCTCGTAAAGCTTGTGCGCAATGAGATCATGCTGAGGGCTTTGGCCCGGATAGCCGGTCCCCTGCACAAGCATCACGATGCCTTTATTCTCGCCCTCAGGAAGCAGGAGCTTTCCCGCGAGCTCGACGGATCCAGCCGGAATGGAAACCTGATGAAAACCAGGCAAATGATCATCCCGTGAATACGAGTGAGACTCTGGGATTTTCCCCCAGCTTTCCGCCTTTTCCAGAAGATTGATCACTTCTTCATCCGTGGTTTGCGTGAAATCCTCATACCAAAGGCCCACTCCATAGAATGGTTCCGGCGTCATGAGGCAGATCATGGCGTCACCCAGTTTTTCCATGCTTTCAAAGGTTGAGACTGGTGCCACGGGCACGGCAATGACAATTTTCGCGGCTTTCAGCTTTTGCACAGCGCGAATGGCTGCGAGCATAGTGGAACCCGTGGCCAAACCGTCATCCACGAGGATGACCGTCTTCCCCTGAATTTGCAGGGGCGGACGGTTTCGACGATAGGTGGCTTCCCGTCGTGTCAGCTCCTGCTGCTCACGCTGGGTCACTTTCTCGACGGTACTTTCGGAAAGTTGCAGCGCGTCAATGATTTCCTTATTCAGAACGCGATCCCCGCCGCTGGATATCGCGCCCATCCCCAGCTCTTCGTGTCCTGGAACACCGAGTTTGCGAACCAGGAAAACATCGAGCGCGGCCTCAAGAGACTGAGCTATTTCAAAGGCCACTGGTACACCGCCCCGAGGCAGAGCCAGGACCAGCACATCAGGATTATTTTTGTAAGCCTGCAGTTTCGCGGCTAACAACTGTCCAGCTTCGGACCTGTTTTTAAACTGTTTCATATGGGTTCTCGATGAAGTAGAGTCGCATTAACTTTCCGGAACCTGCCTCACGTTGTCTCGCAGACATGACAGATCGAATCGTTTTCGCTACAGAATTCGCCTACAGGTCGTTGTTCGTAAGCAGGCTCTGACTTAAGATGAAGTCCATCCCTAATTAAACGGAGGCGAAAGCCCCTGAGTTTTACTCAGGCTCCACCTCATCCCGGTTGCTGGCATCCCGATGCACATGGCTGCGCTTGCCTCCCCGCTGCATGGGTTCATGGTTTTCATCCTGCCCATATCCGGATCCACCTGGCAGCTCACCACCGCCATGAATCTTGTTCACCGTGGCCCATGCTCTGCGCTCAGCTTCTTTTTCGGAATAGCCACGGGCTTCGTAGCTTTCCTCAATATGCTCGGCCTGCCGCTTCTGTTTCTTTGTGTATTTGGATTTGTCACCCGCTGGCATGATGTTTTCTCCTTGGTTTGACGTAGTACGTGAGAAGGGGCCAAGCGGTTAAATTGCAAATTCTGCTCCATTCATAAATCGAGTGGTACTGCGCCAAAGATGTCGATTTTTTAAGGGGATTTCAAGAGGGTTTTGGCATTCCATCAAAGCTGGAATGCCGGGATCGGATCGGGTCGGGTGACTTGAGCTGCCGCGTTCTGAGTGTCGGTTCTTGGAGGGATTTGTCAGTCTTCCTGCCCGACGGTGGTTTCCTAAGCTGACTTCACGGCCTTCTGATACCGGGCAATGGCCTGAGACGCGCGTTCGAAATCAGGTTTGCATTTCAAGGCCTGCTTATAGCAGTCGAGAGCCAGTTCATGCTGCTGAATCTTTGTATAGGCAAGGCCGAGGTTATAATAGATTGCATAGATATAAGGATTATTACGGACTGCTTCCAGGCACTTCGTATACATCTTGATCGCGCCCGGAACATCGTTATTCTGCGAGAGCTTCACACCTTCATTATTCAGGAATTGCACCAGCTCCGATTGGTCATGAGAATCCTGCAGCACATCACAGGCATCCAGGATCCGGCCTTCCTTGATAGCAATGGTGGCCATGATCTCGCCCGCTTTCTTGTTCTGCGTGTCGAGTCCATGGAGCTGAGTCATGGCCTGATTTGCAAGGTCCAGGTTTCCGCTTTCATAGTTGGACAGGCCCGCGTTCAGGAGCAGTTCGATATTCAAAGGATTCAGCTTCATCTGGTGGTTCAACATCTCAGCAGCCTTGGTGAAGTCCTTTTCCATGAGATAGGTCTTGCCGATCTTATGCGTGGCCGCTGCCGAGAGAGGATTAACCTTCAAGGCCGCATTGAAAAAGGGCCGTGCCTTGTCGGGATGCCCGATGCTCAGCTCGATCTCACCCAGGAGCAGAAGCAGCTTTTCATGATGGCCATGCGTCTTGAGCGCCTCAATCGCCATCTCCCGAGCCATGTCCGTCATGCCCGCTGCGAGTGACGCGAGGGCCGCACGGTAATCCTTTTCAAAGGGCGTGAGGTTGGATTCCTCAATGAAAAGGCTATTGAATTTCTTCTGGATCTTCTCGGGATGGAAAGGCTTGGGCAGGACGTATTTGATATTGAATTCCTGCAGGATCGGGAGGAAGAGCTCCGAGATTTCATCCACAAGGAGAAGGTGCGCTTCAGCTCCGTAGTTTCCGGTTGCCCGCAGCTTCTGGATCAGCGTGAGGCCGGTCATATCCGAGAGTTCATTATGGATGACGAAGATGGGGAATTGCTCGCGGATGCAGACCTCGTACGCGGCTTTTGCGCCTTCAAAGATCTGCAGGTTATGAAAGCCAATCGCGCGCATGACGCCGGCGAGGCTATCTCCTTCGCTCTTATCCTTGGCCACAATTGCGATTCGCGAACTCTTATTGATCGGCATAACTTCCGCCCTGCTTATAAACATGATAACGGCACAATCCAACTGCCTGAATACCATCGACAGGAATCGGAGACCTGTTAATCTCGCACTCTCAAGCTACCTTTTCCAATGAATATATTTTTCTGAAAAGAAGGGGGATTCATAAAAGCCTGGCTGGCAAATGACCCGGATGGAGTGTGGAATTCTTATGCTGCGTAAGGAATGGAATGCAAGAATAGGCCTTCAGCAGGCCTGTAAGAGACCTGCTGAAGCACCCAGGAATTAGCGGCTATAGGTCAGGCCGAACGCGATTTCGTTGGTCACGTCCGTGGCTGGACCGATCAGAGTCCCATAAGTCGCTTTACGAAGGGTCGCATCGTAGAGGCCTTCGGTGTTACGGGTCAGCGTCAGCTCAATCAGCTCGCCATCGGCAGGACGGAGGTCCACCGAACATTTGAGTTTCAAAAGAGCGCGGCCTTTTTTCGATTCCACGCAGCTCAGGCCTGTTCCCAGCTCTTCTGTTGTATCGGTGGAAGGAAAACCAAAGCCGGCTGTGACAACGCGCAGACTCGCGTTATAGGTGCCGAATTCGTCCTTCTGCACGGTAATGGTTTCAAAGTTTCCATCAACAGGACGGCGGTCCACGCTGAAGGAATAAACGCTGGGGAGACGCTTGCCCGCATGGCTCGAAAGTTCAGCGGCGTCAGGGTTTTGTCCACATGCCATAAGACCAGCAGCAAAAGCAAAGATGGCGAAATTTTTCATAAGACTCTCCATTATCCTGGATCAAAATGTGAGGTGCGCAAGGGGCTGTCCTTCACATGTCATCCCCTCACGCCGGCAACCATAGCCTGAATTTATGCGCCCCGTGGATTCAATTCCGCCGCCCCATTCATTTCCTGTTCACCTTCAGCGAACATAGGTAAATGTCATAATGACGTATTTGAACGTGCGTCGCTCCCTCTAACTCCGCGTTCCCATTCGCCGGTGACTTCTTACCGTCCTCAAGGCCCTAAGAACTCGGTTTCACGTAGCTTTTGGCTCTTTGGTCAGTTCATCTTTTCGTTGCGAAGGCGACCGCTTTGCATTACGAAGGAAAGCCGTATCATACGAGGCGTCTATGGTCGATCCTGCTTCTGTCATCCTCTCCAGTTCCAGTCTGGTTGCGTTGAGATCCCTCATTGCACTGCGCCGATCTGTTGACTCGAAATTCTCGTATAGCTATATCTCCCGGCGGCTCGGGATCAAATCCCGAAGTTATCTGTCTGAAGTTTTGAGCGAGAAGAAAAAGCTGAACCCGAAGCACATTGCGCCCATGGTGGATCTTCTTTCGCTGCCTCTGCCTGAAGCTGAATTGCTGAAGGGCAGGCTCATGCTGGACGTCGGCGATCTGAGTGAAGCCGAGGCCACGCGATTGAAATCCGAAGTCCGCGATGCGGAGAAGAAACTCACGTCTGGAACCCTTCAGCTTTCCGATGTGCGTGATATCAACCTCGTCATGCTCCTGGCCGTGTGCCTGCACCTCTTCAAGGACGGCAAGGCCACCAAGCGTCAGATCTTCGATCTTTTCAAACGCGACCGCCATTTGGAAATTGAAAAGGGCCTGCATGATTTAATAAAGAATGGTCTCCTGGTGAAAGAGGCTGAGCTTTACAGCTACTCGCCGGATTACACCAATATTCTTCATGTTTACATGGCCACCAATAAAAAGAACGAGCTGGATTACCTCAAGGGTTCCATCCGCGAGGCACTTGAGCATGTCGGTGATTTCCAAAGCCACGCTCAGGAAACAGTCTTCTATAGCGGGCTCATCACGGCTGAAAAAGCGAAGTACCTTCAGGAACTCCAGCATGTGAAGCAGAGCTTGAGAAGTGCTCAATCGCGTATCGAGTCCAGCGCAGGTGATACTGTCATCCGTTTCAATGTGCAAATTTATCCCGTCGCTACGAATGCATAGGAATAGAATATGATACGATTTTTTTCAGTCCTTATAGTCTCGGTCTGCACCATGAGTTCCTTCTCAGCCGCCGCGCATCCTTATTCAGCTCAGCGGGAATTCTTTTATTTGAAACGCTCCGCTGAATTTTTCAATTACCTGGAAAACAAGACCTATGTGGAAGTCGTCGGCACGTCCTTCATCGGTCTTCAGGCTGCATTCAACGATCGTCGGACCTGTCTTTACGGTTTGAATCAGGAGGGGCTCGAAGGTCCTGGTGCATTCCGGGTGCAAACTCAATTTGTATGCTTCAATACTGGCACATTTCAACTCACCATGAAAAAAGAATGGTGTGAAATCGGCTCGAAAGGCTGCGAGATTGATCCGGGTGGAATATCGGTCGGGATCGGTAATCTGGATTTTCTGGAGCCCACAGAGCTTGGAGGCGAGGTGCCCCTGCCGAAACCAGGAAGCTTTTATAATTCCTATCCCAAATTTTTGAATGTCGATGTGTATAAGCCTTTGCGTTTTTCCCTTGATGACGGTGTGGGACTCGAGTGAGTCTTCGCAATACCGAAGAAATTGTATAATTCCGTCCCGCCTTCCGTCTTAAGCATGGTCTATAAGCCTCCCAGGAAAGGATTGAGCCCATGCTTAAAAAACTATCCATCCGCACACTTTTCCTTATGCTATTTCTTTCAGCATCTCCTCTTTTGAGTCAGGATCTTGACCACGAAAGCAGTCTTCTTCTCCGCTTCACAGGACCAGAAGCCCAGAAATTGACCAATTTCATGAAAGAACGTGTTCGTTACCAAGCGGATTTTGACCAGACCCGATACTATGGCGACAGAATGAGCCTCGCCTGTCGGGAAAACGCGGACTGTTACCTTTGGCTCTCGCATAAAGAATGGCAGATGAAGAGGAACGCCTCTGCCGCGGTCATTTCATTCACTCTCCCTGTCCAGCAAAACACCTGGAGCGGTCAGGTTTCAATAACCGACGCAACCGCGTCCGGCTCGAATCAAATTCAGTTCCAGCTGCAGGACCTCTATTTCCCGGGAACCTATGCGTTTACCCAGCCCATGATCTGCCCGCGGGTCCAAGGGGAAGCAGGACAGCCCACGTTCAACGGCAACGGCGATTGTCGTCTCGAACTCTCCAGCTCTGCAAAACAAGGCCTGCCCACCAGCCCGTCCATCCAAGTCATTCAAAACCTCGACAACATTATCGTGAACTTCAAAGGCCCGTGGGCCAAACACCTTTATGCCTCGGCGTCTACCAGTGAAGCTGACCCACATGATCCCCAGCGCCTTCGTGCCCAAATCGGACCTGAAACATACTGCTGGAACCTTGACCCCCTTGAGCAGGAAAAATTTTTGAATGATGCTTATGTCTGTCAGTCCAATGTGAAAAGGAAACCTGGTACGGCCCTCCAGTTCGTAAGTCATGGCAGCTTGAAAGTTGACAAGACCTTCTCTTTGACACTCCAACCCAGTTTTCGCCAGGACATCCTGCAGGAATTTGACCTCGTCCTTCGCCTTCAAGACCGGGATTGGACCATCACCCACTGCCCCAATTCCGCGAAGAACGCAGGCTTTGGTCAGTGCGGGCTTCTCTATGACATGAAGCTCGACGCTGGTCTTTACCCTCTTGGCAATTCCGTTCAGGGCGTCGCGGTGGGCTGGGGGATTATCAAGAACGAGCTGATGGACTAAATTAATGAGAGATGCAGGAAGCGACTTGTCTTTTTCCTGCTACAGCAAATAGATCCCAAACCAGATCGTTGATTCGTGCCTCAAGCAAAGTGGAATCATGTTCGGGCGTCTCATCATAAATCCGTTTGGCAAGACCCACGATCTCCTGGCTCCGCGGATCCGCGGGGTTGGGAATGGGGAACTGCTCCACATACTGGGTCATGAAGCGACGCCGGCCTGCGTAAAGCTTATTATTGAATTTATAGTCGTAAAATCTTTCAATGAACGTGGAGTTCGCAACCGCCAACGCCAGCCAGAGAAGTTCCTCTTTCGCCTCGCTCGGGGCATGGATCCAATAGCAGTCCCCATTGACGACAGACCCATCCCGATCCATCCAGAACGTAGGCTTCTCGGAAATATCCCGGAACACGATCTTGGGCTTTGCCCAGGCCGCGGGGTCCTGAGGCACCCAGATCTCATACCAGTTCCGTCCGGCTTCAATCACGTACTTGCGCTGAGTCAGCTGATCGCGATACTTCGCCAGATAGCGTTGGGAATGGGGATACTTTTCAAGATCAATCGCCGACCTTTTTCCGTCCAGGCTTTGATGGGTATACAAAACCTTGCCCGCCTTCTGAATATCCGCTCGATAACGTCGCGCGATATGATGGGTCACCAAAGGTTTGAGCAATTCCGGCAAACCATCCTTCTTGAATTCGCTCCAGTCCTTGCGTATAAACACGCTATCGGCCGTCGTTTTAATCCCCACACGGACTTTGCCAATATCCCGGAACGTGCAGAACGTACTTTGCTTCACCGTATCAAGCCAATCAAAGGATTCGGAATCCTCCAGCCGCCAGACCTTGCCGGAGTCCCCGTCTTCAAAATGAAGGCCACCCCGCTTGACTTCATAAAGCTGCTGCGCGACACGAACCATCCCCGCTTCATCCAGCGACTCAAAAAGGGAAGGATATTCCTTGGCATCGGCAGCCGTCTTGTTGGTCGTGTAAACGGAAACAAAGGGCGGCATGACCTTGTTATCATCCGCCGCTCGCGGACCCAAGAACAAAACAGCCGGCAGGACCGCAGCATCGAAAAGTTTGGTATCCCCGAAGTCCCAGATCGAATCAAAGCGGAACCTATTCCAAAGGCCCTTCCGAACCGAACCACCGGCCTTGGTCGTCATAAAGCGGTTGGAGACAATGATTCCCGCTTTCGAACGGCTATGCATGATCTGCGAGAGCCCAAGAAGAAAGGCATAATAAAGATCCACGCGCCCTTGAAGACCAAATTTCTCAGCCAAAGCAGATGCAGCGTCGGATCCCATAACCTGGGTCCTGACATAAGGCGGATTCGCAATAATCAGATCAAAAAGAGGGTGCTGAGTCGATCTCTCTGTCACGCCCTCAGCCGAAGCCAGATCGGCAAGAAAATCTTTCACAAAGAGAAAAGTTTTAATATCAGGATGTGAGGCCTGAATCCTTTCCCTGGTTTTTTCAATCGCACCCGAGTCGATATCAAAGCCGTGAACCTCAATATTCGCATAGCCAGCCAGCTTAAGTTCATGAACCAGCGCCATCAGCAGCTGGCCATCACCCGCAGCCGGATCGAATATCTTGATGCTTTCACTCTTCTGTGGCAACACCGCAGTCTTCAAAAGACCCCTGGCCACAAACGAAGCGAGTTCATCAGGAGTATAGGTAGCACCATTGGATTTTTTTTTGCCAACCGTTTTAAATCTGCCAACCGGCGCATGAAGTGCGTTCGATTCCAAAAAATATACTCCAAGGATTTGCCTTCCATCGCGTACCTGGGACACTGAGCCAATCCGGGCTTTTTACGCAGTTTGACGAGCAATTTAGCATAGCTTTTACCCATAAATCTGCAAGGTAACATTTTAAGAAGTGGCCAGGTTTCTGTTCATTTTGGCTTGATTTTCCGGGTTTTTGATCGGTGGAATGTTTGTGTTTTGTGTCAAAAATACTGGCAAAAGAACGGACTCCAACTTTGAGCTCAACTATCGTTTTCAAGCAGGTCGTATGATTGGTGCTTCAAGAGGCGTCGGAATATGTTTCCCGTCTCTTTCCCATGGATTGTACTCAAGCTAAAGATCTGCCCCGTTCTTTGTCGAGCCGTCATCACCTACACGTTGAACTTAAGGCAGACCGGCCCTCGTCAACCCCGAAGCTCGTAAAGCGATCACCGCCAAGGCAGGTGAACTGTGGTTTGACTGGATTGACCTCTGGACAGCCGTATCCCTGACAAGAACAACTCTTTTGGCTTCTTCTGCTTCGATTGATAGCGCTAAAAATGTTCCAAATGATGACACGGCCGCATACCGTGACAGGGATCAGCTTAAAGAAGAACATTGGGTCGATGCGATAGATTCCCTGATAAAATATCTCGACCATCCGAGTCATTGAGTTAAAGCTCATGCCCTTAAGGCGCTTCGCGAGATCGGTTCGCTCCGCGCGTAGCCGCGTGGTATATCCATGTTGGAAGACACGGGCAGCGACTTTGCCATCCATGACGCTTTGAGGAAGGGGAAAGAATGACAGATCAGCTTATTCCGCGTCCTGTATTTGACCATTGCTACCGATCAATAGAAGGCGACTCCGTATACAAGGAGCTACAAGAACGAGGATTCCTTTTGAATCCTGAGCCGATTATTCATCCGGGTCGTCTCAAGTGCCAGTTTCTTCACTTCCGTAGTCCTGTCGATAAATTCTCATATCTCGAGTTTCTGTTCAGAGACGGGACACTTCAGCCTGCTGGCCCGGAAGAAGAACTGATTCATGCGGGCTTTGCCTTAAAAATTGATCGGAATCTTGATGAGGTTTTCTCCGTTTTCAAGAGGGACTTTGACTGGCTCAAGCCGAAATTCGAACATCGAAACTACGACAGAGCTGCTGACGAAAGTCAAAGGCTTCCCGGCTGGAACTTTCTCACTTTCGAGCAGCAGCCCATTGACGATATCGAAGTATGGATCATCGAGTATGAACAACGCCTGAGCCTGGCCGAGGAAGAGCTCAAGGAACGCCGACGTCGTGCCCTGGCTCTTTGTGACCATCCCAACAGCGCAAGGTATATCCTTGGTTTTATTTGGGATGGACGCCAATCCAAAGACTTTGACAACTTTGCAAAACTGTCCTTCGCTAAATCGTCTAATGCAAGCTTACGCCTGGAAGGTGGCACATCCATCCGAATTGTGCAGGAAGGTGCGACGGAAAGAAGATATTTTCGGGATAAGACGGGAACATTTCTTGCCGTTGTAATTGGAGTTGAGTCACTTGATAGTTTCGTAAGGGAAGCAAATCCGGATGATATGGTCGAAGTTTTTGGAATGAAAGGAGCACGAATCCGACTCGGAAGAGACTCCTGGGACATAGTCGCAGTAGAATCGCGAAGTTTCTAGTGAAGTACGGGTTGGTAATCGACGAACAGAAATTGGTGTTCCCAAAAAATGTGCGATAACTCTCGTGATTCCAGTTGGTTAAAGATTTCTTAACCACCCAACATTTCTTATTAAAAGCTCCGATATGTCAGAAGCATAGGCAAGATTGGTTTGGTAAAAGTAACGACCAGCTTCAGCCCATGCTTACTGCGCCGGAGACTGCATGCGCTACATTGGAAGCCAACTCGTATTCTCGCCCTCTGATCTTTGTACCTTCGCCGAATCCGAGTTCGCCTCGTGGATGGAGCGATGCGAGAAGGAGTCCCCGGGGCGCTTTGTCAAAGACCCCACTGACGAAATGATGAAGGTCCTTCAGAGTAAAGGGCATGCTCATGAAGCCGCTATTCTCAGGAGTTATGAAAACCAGAGGCGACAGATCGTAAACTTGGCCAAGGGCTCGCTTGAAGATACGAAGCAGGCGATGAGGGCTGGGGTGGATGTTATCTATCAAGCGACGCTGGCCTTTGAGCAGTTTGCAGGGCGTGCTGATTTTCTAATAAAGGTACCGGGTCGGTCTACCCTTGGTGATTATTGTTACGAGGTGTGGGATTGTAAGCTCTCCCGGAGTACCAAGCCTGCTTCGTTGATCCAGCTCTGTGCTTATGTGAACATGCTCGAATCCATCCAAGGCCGGCGGCCGGAGCGTATTGGAGTTATCCTGGGCACAGGGGAAGAGAAAGCCTATCGAACTCATGACTACTACTTCTACTACTATGCACTTAAAAAGCGTTTCCTGGAGTTTCAGGCTCAGTTCTCTTTGGATCATATCCCAGACCCCGTGCATTCCCATTCTTTTGGTTCATGGGAGACTGCTGCCAAACAGATCCTGGCGGTAAAGGATTCCGTGTTCCAGGTAGCCCGAATTACCCGAACCCAGACCAAGCGGCTGGCAGCAGCTGGCATTCATACTATGGCCCAGCTGGGTCAATTGAAAGACTTCAATATTAAGGGTATTGCACCCGATGTCCTGCGGCGTCTGGCCAAACAATGCGAGGTACAGATCCGCTCGAGGGGAAAGGCAATACCGGACTGTGAGTTGATATCAGAGGGTGAGGAGGCGTTGTCTCAATTGCCTCCCGCTGACTCCGGGGACCTATTTTTCGATATGGAAGGTTTCCCGCTTGTGGTCAATGGGCTGGAGTACCTCTGGGGGTATGTTTGTCTGGACGGTTCAAAACCCAGGTTCGAATGTATCTGGGCTCATAACGCAGATCAGGAACGTGAAGCGTTGAAGCGGTTTGTGGATCTGGTTCACGAACGATGGCTCAAACATCCCCAGATGCATGTGTATCACTATGCTTCCTATGAGACACGAGCCCTCAAACATCTGGCTCAGCGCTATGGGCGCTGTGAAGCGAAGCTTGATGACCTGTTGCGGAACAATGTTTTTGTTGATCTTTATCAGATCGTCCGAAACTCTTTCGTAATCGGGTCTGATAGTTATTCGATCAAGGTCGTCGAGCACCTCTACCGTCCCTATCGCAATACAGACGTTGCGAATGCAGCCGCCTCGGTTGTCTACTATCAAAACTGGCTTGATGCCTCGGCACTGGGGCTTCCATCGGCAGCAGCCATACTTGAGGATATCCGCAAATATAACGAAGATGACTGCCAGTCGACCTATGAGCTTACGGTGTGGCTCCGACAGCAGATGGAGCAGAATGGGATCAGTTCGAAGGCCCTGTCCGAAACAAAGGCACCCGAGCCTGTAGAAGCCGAAGTTCAGGAGCTCATCAGAAAATTGGAAGGTGCCGGTGAGGTCGGCATACTTCTCAGCCAGCTGCTTTTCTACCACAAACGTGAGATGCGCTGTGAGTATTGGGAGTTCTTTGCCCGGTTTGAGATGACGTCAGAAGAACTCTTTGATGACCCCGACAGCATTGCGGGATTGGTCCACGATGGGAATAGCCCAGAAAAGATGGCCCGGAGCCTCGTATATACCTATACCTTTGACCCGACCCAGGAAGTTAAAGCCCAGGTCGACGACTCTTTCTGTTTAAAGCACGATCGGGACATCAAAGTCACGATCGTGGAATTGAACCAGGAGACTGGTGAGCTGCGGTTTAAAACTAGTTCCAAAGATGATTTACCGGCAGTTTTGGATCTGGTACCTCAGCCACCAAGGCCAAATCAGTTTGAAAAGATTATCCGTGAATATGCGAAAGTTTATGTCGAGGGTGCCAGGCATAAGGCGCTTGATAGCTTCCTCAACCGACAATTCCCGCGTCTCAAGAATGGTATCCGCCTGCCTGAAAGCGCGGAACTGACAACCGTTGAGGCCATTATCCAAGTGATATCTGCGATGGATGACACTTCCCTGGTTATTCAAGGTCCCCCAGGAGCCGGTAAGACCTATGCTGGCAGCCAGGCCATCGCAGAGCTTTGCCGGAAGGGTAAGCGGATCGGAATCATGTCCAATAGCCACAAGGCGATTGACAACCTGCTGGCCGAGGCAACTCGCTGTTTAAAAAGTGATTCGAACGTGGGGAAGATCATCAAGATAGGGCCGCCTGTCGCAGAGATGGATATTGATGTCGTTCGTAGCGGTTCCGGGCTGGGTGACTTCGGTGCAGTTTCCCTGGTTGGTGGGACAGTCTATGCGTTTGCCGGTGAGAATTTCAGGGATCAGTTTGATTACCTGTTTATCGATGAGGCTAGCCAAGTATGCGTTGCTAATCTGATAGCAGCATCCGGCGCTGCGAAGAATTTTGTGTTTCTCGGTGACCAGATGCAGCTTGCTCAGCCTGCAAAGGGGAGTCATCCTGGTGACAGCGGTCTTTCCTGTTTGGAGTATTACCTTAAGGGCCAGGCCACTGTATCATTGGACCAGGGCATCTTCCTACCCATTACCAGACGGCTCCACCCGAGTATTTGCCGGTTTATCTCTGATGCGGTTTACGAAGGTCGACTGGATTGCCACCCCTGTACAAATGCTCGGATGCTGATTCCGAGCGGGCAGGAAGTTCTTGTTCGCGAAACCAGTGGCATTCATTATCTGCCGGTGAGCCACAGTGGTAATCGTCAAAGCAGTGAGGAGGAAGCGCAGCTCATTCAAAAGGTCGTAAAAGAGCTTCTAAATATGAGCTTTGCTGAGAGTACGGGTACCCAACGCCCCCTTACAAAGAACGATATCCTCGTAGTATCCCCCTATAATATGCAGGTGAGACTGTTGCAAACTAAGATCGGTCGCGAATTTCGTATTGCCAGCGTGGATAAGTTCCAGGGTCAAGAAGCTCCGGTTGTTATCTTTTCCCTTGGAGCCAGCAGTGTTCATGAAGCCCCACG
>NZ_DASTAT010000135.1 GCF_035712445.1 Oligoflexus sp.
GCGAAGAGGCAGCTTAATCCATGACTGACGGAAACCATGATGAGCCAGCCGCGATTCATCACCCAGCGGCCTGTTTCACCTGGAATCCAATCAATTCCCGTTGCCTGGATCCCAAACTGATAGGCGACGTAGGTGATAAGATAGACGACATAGATCATATACGTCGTGCTGCGGAATGAGAGTGCCAGAAAGAAGTTGTAGAGGATCAGGACGACGATGCAGCCATAGAGAAGACCAAGGACAAGATTATCGCGGCGCGTGTAGTTTTCAAAATGCCGACTGTCCCAAAGGAAAAGGCTGACGACGAAGGTGCTTTTATTCTGGAGCTTCAGCACATAATCATTCACGCCGGGCTTCAGATGAATGGGGTAGGCGGGATAGCGGAAAGCTTCCGTGCGATTCTCATAAGGGATTTCATCCCCCAGCGTTTCCTCTTTCAGGGATCCGTCCGCCGCCGTTTGGTAAAGCGTCATGGTATCGAGCATCGGATAGCGATTTTCAAGGATGAGGTCTTTGGCGTCGGCCCCTTTATTATCAATGGACAGTTTGATCCAGAAGTTGGCGTTGGGGTTATTCAGCCCCGGAAAATCCCGGGTCGCGGCTTTGAATTCCGCATCGTGGCGACCTGAACGGATATCTTCGAGGGTCAGCTGCTTCGTCTGATCTTCAAGAATCAGGACATGGCGGCCCAGCAAAAGTTCGCGGACGTCACCGCTCTCGATTTCAGGCACGCCTGCGAAGACAGGGACGGTCAGGAACAGAAGCAGAATGAGGGACCAACTTCGAAACATTCGCATGGCAAGCCACCTTCTTTTTCCTAAGGGATTGTCACAATAGTATACCTCATGCCCCTGGCTCTTATGGCTGCGCGGTCGGGAAATTCTTACTTTTTTAGAAATTTTGCCGATAAGGGGAGGGCCCCTTCCGTAAAGGACATGATGAATATGCGTAAGATCCTGATATTGATGGCTTATGTTGGCGCAGCGTGCACCCCCGAAAAAACCAATCCCAAGGGTCAGGAGCGGGTAGCCGTAGCCCCTATCACTGAGGACGCCAAGGGAACAGACCAGGTCGTGGTCATACCGCCTCATGGGGATCCCCCCGCGCCGCCCATAAGCGAACCTACAAAACCAGCGGTCACGCAAGGCCCGGAAGCCGGAAATTTGAACGTGCAGTGGGTCGCTGGAGCGGCCAACTGCAATCAGGATAACAATGGAGCGCTGCAGGTCCATGCGTACAATAAAAATCTGACCATTCTGCGGCAGAACAAATGCGTGAACTTTGAAGCGCCATTTATTTATCTGATCTTTGGCGCCCAGAAAGCGCTTTTGATTGATACCGGGGCGACGGCATCGGCCACCACCTTTCCTTTGGCTGCAACGGTGGAGAATCTTCTGGTGGAGCATTACGGAGCTGCGCAGAGAGCTCAGATCATGCTGATCGTAGCGCACAGTCACGCGCATGGTGATCATCGCGCAGCGGATGCGCAATTCACAGGGCGCGCGAACACCACCGTGGTCGGGACGAGCCAGGCGGCGGTGATGAGTTTCTTCGGTATTACCAATTGGCCCAATTCGGTCGCCAATTATGATTTGGGCGGTCGCATGATCCAGGCGATTCCTATTCCCGGGCATGAGCCGAGCAGCCTCGCGTTTTATGATGCGCAGACCGGGATACTTTTTACCGGCGACACGCTTTATCCCGGACGCCTTTACATTCAGGATTGGGAAGTCTATCGAGCCAGCGTCGCTCGCTTGCAGGCCTTTGCGAATGGCAAGACCATCACGCATGTTCTGGGGGCCCATGTGGAAATTTCCAAGACGCCCGGTCAGGATTATCCCGCTGGTTCGACCTTTCAGCCGGATGAGCATGTCCTTCAGCTGAAGAAGGAGGCCCTCACCCTTTTGGACGCTGAGCTGAAAAATATCGGGCCCACCCCGATGCGCAAGGTTTTGGATGAGTTCATCATCAGTCCCTGATGCTTCGTGAAGGGGCGTGATGCCTCGTGAGGGGGCGTGATGCCTCGCGAGGGGGCGTGATGCCTCGTAAGGGAGAGCGACACGCTTGTCCCTTGCCCCAAGGCTCCCCTTTCTGTCATCGTATTCCCGCCAGGAGGAATACGATGCGGCCTTATCTTCCGGAGAAACCCAAGCCTTCCCAAAACCCTTTGAGCTGGATCCGTATCCGGCAGAGCTTCACCTTTACACCGGCCACCTTTCGTCTGGCCTGGGAGTCGGCGCCGCGCTTATTTGCGTCGCTCGGTGGCCTTACGCTGATGAATGCTTTTCTGCCGCTGCTGATTGCCTGGCTCGGCAAACTGATCATTGACGCGGTGGTTGCGGGGGATCAAAAGCTGACGCTGCAATGGGTGGCGGTGGAACTCGGACTGATTGCGGTGCAGGCCTTCAGTCAACGCGGCCTGAGTCTATGCCGTCAATTGATCGGTGGACGACTCGGCATTGATATCAATCTGCGGATTTTGAACAAGGCTCTGTCGCTGGAACTCAAGGATTTTGAAAATCCCGAGTTCTATGATCAGCTCGTACGGGCACGCCGGGAAGCGTCGTCACGACCTTTGGCCGTGGTGAGCGACAGTTTTGTGCTGATCCAGCACAGTCTGACTTTGAGCGGCTACCTCGTGCTTCTGATGCATCTGAATGTCTGGGCTGTCGGCGGACTTTTTCTGGCGGCCATGCCGGCGGCTTTATCGGAACTCTATTTTTCGACGACCACATTCTGGGCCCGCAATCGACGTTCGGCGGAATTGCGCAAGCTGAATTACCTGGAATATGTGCTGGCCAATGATTCGCATGTGAAGGAAGTGAAGCTTTTCAAACTCGGGCCGACGCTGCTGGAACGTTACCGGCAGATTGCCGAGAGCATGAATCGCGAGGATCAGCAAATCAGCCTGAAGCGTACGGGCTGGGGCTTTGGACTTTCCCTAATTGGAACGGTCGCCTTTTATCTGTGCTATGCCTGGATCGCTCTGGCCGCGGCCCTGCGAAAAATGACGCTTGGTGATCTCACGCTCTATGTCGCGGCCTTTCGCCAGGGGCAGCAGTCGTTTCAGTCGATCCTGAGCACGCTCGGCGGCATGTACGAGAATAATCTTTATATGTCGAACCTCTTTGCGTTTCTGGCCATACCCGCCCCGCCGCGCCAACCACCCCAGGCCTTGCCTGAAGGTCATGAGGAAGGCCTGCGCTTTGAGAATGTTTCATTTCAGTATCCGGGACAGAGCGAAGCAGCCCTGCGTGATATCAATCTTTTCATACCCAAGGGGCAAAGTCTGGCGCTGGTCGGGCACAACGGTGCGGGAAAAACCACATTCATCAAGCTTCTGACGCGACTCTATCAGCCGACGCGCGGGCGCATACTTTTGGATGGTCGCGACCTTCAGGACTGGGATGAGGACGTTTTATTGAAACGCATGGCCGTCGTGTTCCAGGATTTTAATCGTTATCAAATGAGCTTTGCGGAAAATGTCGCCATGGGCAGTTTGGAGCACGGCAGCGAAAAGACGCGTATGCTGCGTGCCATCGAACACGGTGGGGCCAGTGCGGTTCTGCAGAGCCTGCCGCAGGGACTCGATACACCTTTGGGACGCTGGTTTCATGAAGGGGTGGAATTATCCGGCGGACAATGGCAGAAGATTGCACTGGCGCGAGCCTTCATGCGGGAAGAGGCGGATATCCTGGTCCTGGATGAGCCGACAGCGGCTTTGGATGCCGAAGCGGAATTTGCGGTTTTTAACAGCTTTCGGGCTTTGACGCGCGATCGCACCTCGATTCTGATTTCTCACCGCTTCCCCACAGTACGCATGGCTGATACCATACTCGTTATCGAAGGCGGCCGAATTTTGGAACAGGGCAGCCACGATCAACTGATCGCGGCTGATGGCCTTTATGCGAAGCTCTTCGCTTTGCAAGCCAGTGGTTATGTTTGAAGTAAGGATGCGTTCATCATGCTGAAGCTCTCTCGATTTTACCCTTTGGCGCTCATGTTCCTTCTTCACTCTCTGATCATGCCGCATGCGGACGCCCAGATGGGGCGGGTCTATGCGCAGGATGTGGCACCGAAGCCGGAGACGACGGAGAATATCGAATCCCCGCGTTATATGTTCCGGCAGTTTTTGAATATCATGAAACGCGAGGATGTGCCTGCTGCGGTCAATTTCATCGAGTTCCCCAAACGCTGGGGAAGCGATCGGCGGCAGCGCACGGCGGAGCAGCTGATTGACGTCCTGAATAAAAGGGGGCGCGTGAACCTTGCCGAACTGTCGATTGAAGCCGACGGTTTTGTGAATGACAACCAGCCGCCCGACATCGAGATCATCGGCCAGGTGATTGTGAATGGTGATGCGACGCCGATCACCCTGGTGCGGGTGGTGGAAGGCGAGCAGAAATACTGGCGTTTTGCGCCGGAGTTTATCGATCAGATCCAGGGCATGGCCGAGAAGATTCAGCAGTCGGATATCGAAGCGAATATTCCGCCGATTCTGGTGAAGCACCAGTTTCGGGGGATCAAAGTCTGGCAATGGCTGGGACTGTTTCTGGGCATCGTCGTCGCGGCTTTGATCGCGCGGATTCTGACGCTGGTCCTGATCAAATCGTTCAATCTGATCAGCCGGAGATTTACGATTGATCTGACAGCGGAGATGATGCGGGGATTCGTGCCGCCGCTTCGGATGCTGACTGGGCTCGGCGTTTTTCATCTGGCCATGGATTCTTTGGATCTGAACCTCGCGATCCGGCAGACGGTCCAGTATGGTCTGACGGTGATTTTCACGCTGGCTCTTATCTTTCTGGCTCTGCGTTTGACGGAAGTGGGCATCGCGATGATGCGTCTGTCATTTGAAAGACAGGGACGGCCTGGATCAGCGGCGATGCTGCCGCCCACGCAGAAGGGCCTGAAGACCATTATCGTGGTCATCGGGATTATTTTCCTGCTGCGTGATCTTGGTTTCAATGTGACGGCGATAGTCGCAGGTCTTGGGGTCGGTGGTTTGGCCATTGCCTTGGCGGGTCAGAAGACGATTGAGAACCTTTTTGGTGGCGTGTCCGTGACTTTGGATCAGCCGGTGCGGGTGGGGGATTTCGGTCGCTTCGGGGATATCGTGGGAACGGTCGAGGATATTGGCTTAAGGTCGACAAGGGTCCGGACTTTGGATCGGACGATCGTGTCGATACCGAATGCTGAGTTCTCGCATATGAAGCTGGAGAACTTCGAGAAGCGGGATAAGCTGCGATGGACGACGACGATGATCCTGCGTTTTGATACGTCGGCGAATCAGCTGCGGTTTATATTGATCAAGCTGAAGGAGATGCTGATCGGGCATCCCATGGTGATGAACGATCCCGCGCGGGTGCGGTTCACGCGCTTCGTGCCTTATGGGTTCGAGATTGAGTTTTTCGCCTATATTCGCAGCACGGATTGGAATGAGTACCTGGCTGTGATTGAGGATTTGAATATAAGGATCATATTTTTGATTGAGGAGGCCGGGGCCGGTTTCGGCTTCCAGGGGGCGCCGATGATGCTGATGCCGGATGAGGCGACGCTGCGTGAGCGTAGGGCCGTGGTCGATGAGAAGATCAAGCAGATGGAAGCGCTCGGAGGATTTCCGCTGCCCCTTTATCCGCAGGAATGGATTGAACCGCGCACGGACCTTTTGGAGTTTGGGGCCGTAAAGAAGGACACGGATTTGGCGAGCGGGTGACCCCGCCGCGCGGGGTTAACGTAAGAGGCGGCAAGAGGCGGCCGGTGACCCCGCTGCGCGGGGTGACGTAAGGAGTGGAGGTTGGCCTCGAGCGAGACAATCACTCGCCAAACGACTCCAGCATAATATGCGGATCCGGAACGCCCTTCTTCTGCAGAAAGCTGACGACCATTTTCATCATCGCATCGGGTCCGCAGGTCATATAGGTGGCATCTTCATAGGTGCCTTCGCAGACGCCTTCCATCATCGCTTCATCAGGACGGCCGTGCAGGAAACCTTCGCCGCGCGCATCTTCGCGGGTCAATGTTGTGAACACGCGGATGCCGGGAACTTTCTGCAAAGCCTCAAGGTCTTTCCAGCAGATCAGGTCTTCCTTCGAACGATAGGCGACGAGAAGAGTCATCTTCTCGGGCGAACCCTCCTGGCCCAGAGTTTCCGCATAGGCGCGCAGAATACTGACGAAAGGCGTGACGCCGCTGCCGGCTCCGACCATGACGAGCTGCTGTCTGCAGCGTGCAGGATCCCAGGTGAAACGGCCGATAGGGCCGCGGGCCTTGAGCACAGAACCCGCGATGACCTTGTCGCAGAAATGATTGCTCACAAGTCCACCGACCACGCGCTTGATCGTGACGGCCGCAAAGCCTTGCTGATTCGGCGAGCTGCTCATCGTGTACGAACGCGCAACAGGTCGTTCGCTGATATCATCGAAACGGAAGGTCAAGTACTGACCGGCAATATAATCGAAGGGACAGGAGCCCTCGTCAGCGTCTTCCATCAGAAAGGTTTTCGTATCCCAGGTTTCATCAATGACCTGGGTGACTTTCAAATTCATCCAGCCTTTCTTGCGACGGGGGGCAGCAGTCTCTTGCATGGGATTGTGTCCTTTTTCTAGGCATATATGACTGAGACAGCGGACTATAAACAATTTTGCCGGGTGGGGCAAGGGCGCTGCGCACGGGCCCTGGAATGGCTTTCCGCTTTGGTAGGGGACGAAAAAAAAGAGCCCCGGAACCCGAAGGTTCCAGGGCCGGAAGCTCGCAAAACTTCAACGGTCCGGGTACGGCTGCAGGGTGAGCTGCAGACTGCGGGTGCGATCACGCTCGACCGGGAAGCTCGAAACCTCCTGATTCTCGAGGTAAAAAGCCCCTAGTTCCGTGGAGTCATAGTAACCGTTGCTGTTCTCGTCCAGGAAAGCAAAGACATAGTAGGAAGCCACTGCGAGGCTCGGGGTCACATATTCCGCGCTATACTCCTGACCATGAATCAAAAGCAGATTGCTGCTGAAGCTCAGGTCATAAAGAGGTTTTGATTCGATATCCGGCGTTTTGAGCAGGAAAATACGCACATCACGGTTGGCCGGGACGAAATCGTCAGGCGACACATTCAGGCGCAGACGAATCCGGGCATTGGTCGTTGGTTCGCTGCCGGGTTTTTTGAAGAGCTGGTCAATATAGATATTGATCACTTCAGGCAGCTGATTGGGTTTCACCACAACCCTTTTGGCCCCCGACAGAGCCCCATACACACCCACAGGCGCATCGCCGACCAGGATCATTCCATCCATCGGATAAGGCGTCGGCTGCGTATCGTCGGTCGTGAAATAGGCGCGGAAATAATATTCGCCCGGCGCCAGGTACATTTCCTCGCGATCGCTGGAGTTTGGGCGACTCGCGTCAAATCCGGCAATGCGGATGTTGGCGGCGGGTGAGCCGCTGAACTGCGCATTTTCAAAGGCTTCGATGACGAGCGTGCGATTGACCCCCAAATTTTCCTGCAGTGAATAGTGAGCAAAAACGTTCAGAATCTGGCAGTCACGGCCCCGGCAGTTGCTCTGCCAGCTGTAATCCGGCCGATCCGGGGCGCCCTGCGTGCCAGGTCGATAGCCACAGAGACGTGATGTGTCACCGGATGCACTGCATTTGACGTACTCATAGGTTCCGGAATCAGGATTGGTTTCCCAGGTGCCATACTCATACTCAACTTTTTGTTCGTCTTCGGGCGTGTCATCCAGAACAACAGCGCAGCCGGGAAGCAGGACGAGAAAGCTCAGGGTCGCTAAAAGCTTGCGGACAAGTAGCATGAAGTGAGTCCTCCGAATCATGGATGTGAAGCCCAGTCACTGGAGCGAATCCCGTGCCACAGAATGAAAAGCTTTCAAGGCCTTGGCGCGCAAGCGAGCGAGGATTTTCGTGGACAGCAAAATATCATTTTGACAGACTTGAAGGCAGCACAGTTGTGAGCATCCGGTGACAGCTGCAGAAACAGGAATGTAACTGCGTCGTATTTGCGTTTGTTGGGGGCGTGCATCCACGCTGAATCGCTACCAAAAAAACGGCTGACACTTGCGACGAGTCAAGGTATCTGTAACGATCACCCATGATGCGGTGTAGTCTGCTTTAATAGAAGGAATGGAGCCCCCATGAAGTCCCTGCGATTCCGCGCCATAGCCATCCTGCTGATCACGCTAGGAGCGCTCTACTACATTTCGCCGACTTTCATTTACTTCTCCTTACCCAAGGACAAGCGGAATGATCCCGCGGAACTCGACAAAGCCATTCCATCCTGGCTGCCGAAGAAGCACATCAAGCTGGGTCTTGACCTTCAAGGCGGCGTGCAGCTTGTCCTGGGTGTGGATACCGAAGCCGCTATCGATAACCGCCTCGGCCGCATCGGAACCGAGATGGAGCGTTGGGCGAACCAGGACAAGAAAACCGTCAAGGAAGCCTATGCGATCAAAGGCAAGCAGACCCTTCGCATTACCTTGGAAGACGGCATCGACGTCGATGAATTCCGCTCGAACCTCCGCGCTCAGTACACAGGACTGGAACGCGTCGCAGGTGAAGGTCAGACCATAGATCTGAAATACAACGACACCGAGCTGAAGCGTATTCGCGATGGATCGCTGGAGCAGGCGGAAAAAGTCGTTCGTTCGCGTATCGACAAGTGGGGCGTTTCGGAGCCTTCCATTAACCGTCGCGCTGACAAGTCGATCATGGTGCAGCTGCCCGGTTTCAAAGATCCCGATAAAGCGAAAGAACTGCTTGGTAAAACCGCGCAGCTCAAATTCAAACTGGTGGATGAAGAATTCCGCGGATTCGGTGCTCTGGAAGGCAAGCTGCCTCCTGGAACCACACTGGAGCGTCGCGGCAACAGCGGTGCGGTGGCGATCGTCGGTGAGGACAAAGCAGCTATCGTCGCCCTGGCTCAGCCTTTGATTCCTGAAGGTCGTGAACTTCTGTTCGAAGAAACCCCACTGGCCGGCGGTAAAAAAGTTCGTTACACAGGCCAGGTCCTGAAAGCCGCCACCGAACTTTCCGGTGAAGACGTTCTGGACGCCAGCGTCAGCTACGATCCCAACTCGATGACCAACGACCCCGTTGTGTCGATGAAATTCACGCCGACCGGCGGCAAGCGCTTCGGTGATATCACAGGCGCCAACATCGGCCGCCGCATGGCGATCGTCCTTGATGATGTGATCGTATCGGATCCTGTGATCCAGGGCAAAATCTCGGGCGGCAGCGCGCAGATCACGCTGGGTTCGGGCGAAGCCTTCAATGTGAAGCAGGAGCAAGCCAACCAGTTGGCGCTTATCCTTCGCTCCGGTGCACTGCCGGCTCCCATCACGATCCTCGAAGAACGTCAGGTCGGAGCAACCCTCGGGCCTGAACTGGCGAACCAGGGTGTGTTCTCGGTCATCGTGGGCCTTGTTTTCGTTTTGATCTTCATCGTGTGGTACTACCGGATCCCAGGCGTTCTGTCCTGCGCGGCTCTGGTTTTGAACGGTATCCTTCTTCTGATGCTGATGGCGGCCTTTGGCTTCTCACTGACGCTGCCGGGCTTCGCAGGTTTCATCCTGACCCTCGGTATGGCCGTGGATGCCAACGTTTTGATCAACGAACGTATCATCGACGAATTGCGTGATGGACGTCCGCCGCAAAAAGCCCTGGAAAACGGTTTCTCGAAAGTATTCTGGACCATTATCGATGCCAACGTCACCACTCTGGTCGCTGCTTTCGTGATGCTGGAAACCAGTTCTTCGGGCCCTGTGAAAGGCTTTGCGATCTCTCTGATCCTTGGTCTGATCGTGTCGCTCTTCACCGCTTTGACAGTGACTCATACCTTCTTCAAACTCCTCCTGTCCCGCGGCAAGAGCGAGCAGCAGATCAAGGACTGGCTGGGTTGGGCCCGCGCGCAGAAGCAGGCGCAGGCTCCGCGTCGTCTCTTCGACTTCATGAAATACGGCAAGGCCGTGACCGGCTTCGGTGTGGCTGTGGTTTTGGCTGTTCTGGTGGCGAGTCAGACCATGGGTTTCAACTGGGCAGTTGACTTCGCTGGTGGTACGCAGATCGATGTGCTCTTCGGTAAGCCCGTCAAGGCTGAAGAGGTGCGCGCGGCACTTGAAGCATCAGGTGTGCAGGATGCCCAGCTGCAGGAAGTTGGTTCGGACGGCAGGCAGTGGTCGGCTCGTTTTGAAGGCAGTAACATCACAGCCACCGAAGGCGCTGATGCTGCGGCGGCTGCAGCCAATACGGAGAAAGCGACAACCATACGGCAGACTCTGACCACGAAGTTGGCGGATTATCAGCCGGATGTTCAGCGTGTGGAATACGTCGGTCCTGCGATCGGTAAAGAGCTGCGGAAGCAGGGTGTGTACTCGGTCTTCTGGGCGGTTTTGGGTATCGTGCTTTACGTGGCCCTGCGCTTTGACAGCCGCTTCGTTCCCGGCGCGATCATGAAAATGATCTTCGACGTGTCGATGGTTCTGGCTTTCTATCTCTTCTTCCAAAGGCCTTTTGACCTGACGGCGGTCGCCGGTGTTCTGACGATCGTGGGTTATTCGGTCAACGACGTTATCGTTATCTACGATAGGATCAGGGAAAACATTCAGGCTCACGCGCGCCGCACGCTGCTGGAGAACGTGAACATCTCCTTGAACGAAACCCTCTCGCGTTCGATCAACACTTCGTTCGCAACCATGTTCTCTTTGGTTGGTATCCTGGTCTTCGGCACGGATCAGATCCTGAACTTCGCGATTGCGATGTTCATCGGTATCATCGCCGCGACCATCAGTTCGACCTTTGTGGCGACGACTGGCCTTCTGCTGTTCGAGAACTGGCAGAAGAAGAAGGTGATCAAGGTGAGTGGTGGCGAGGCGGCTCGGAGTTAAGCCGAGTTTCCCTATCCACTGATCAAGACAACAAAAAGGGGGCCTCAGGCCCCCTTGTTTTTTCCACCATGAATGATAAGGCGGCTCGTTACAGCAGTTCCATGTCGGTGATCGAGTTGCCCGACAGCACGTCCGAATACTGGAAATCCTTGGTGGGGATCACATCGTTCTTGCGAGTCGTCGACTTGAATGTTTCCTGATACACGCTGCAGTCGATGTAGTCGAAGACGTTCGGGAATGGATGATTCACGCAATCCATGTTGGGCTCTTCGCCTTTCTTGGGAACTTTGCGTGCGCCGACCTTTTTAGGGCCTTTGGCTTTGGGGTCCTCGATAACGGGTTCAGGAGCCATGTGTTTTTTCATGACGAGGCCACAGAGATTCTTGAATTCGATCTGAGCGTTCTCAGCATTATACTGACCATGACGAACCAAGTGAGGACAACGCTTGCAAAGCATTAAAGCCACCTTTCCTGAGAAGGGCAGTCGACGCGCAAGGCTCCCGTGCTCAGATTCGTGGAGCTTTCGAACACAAAGCTCCCCCTGAGGCCAGTTGTCTCCGCCATCAACCATTATTTTTTCATGGGGTTAGGGACATCTTAGGGCATGCTTTCTGGCTCTGCAACGGGAAAATGTTTGTAATTTCTGGGAAAAATGCTTTTAGGCCTGCCCGAAAAAGCCGTTCTTTGTTAAAATAATCGGATTCTTAGGCCAGCGTGACCGAGGATAAAATCGTGGATTTCGATACACTCTTTGCCAGGCGATCAACCCATATAAAACCAGGGCTGCAACGGATTGAGCGCAGTTACGAATTTTTAAAAAGGCCTGCGGCGCGAATCCCCGCGGCTTTGATCGGTGGCACCAATGGAAAAGGAAGCACCAGCGGTTTCCTCTGGTACCTCTTCGCACTCAACCAACGCAATATCGGGCTCTACAGCTCGCCCCATCTCGCGGCCTTCTCCGAACGCTGCCAGCTGAGTTTAACGCCGTGCGACGACAGGGAGCTGGCTGATGTCTGGCGTCAGCTTCAGCAGGAACTGCCGCCTGATCACTATGATGAGCTATCTTTTTTTGAAATCGCGACGCTGCTGGCCTTTCAACTTTTTCAAAAGAAAGCCGCGGATTTCCAAGTGCTCGAAGTGGGCCTCGGTGGACGGTGGGATGCGACCAACGTGAGCGATCCCCTTGTCTCGGCTTTGGTCAGCGTTTCCAAAGATCATCAGGAATATCTCGGCTCCGATCTGATCGGCATCATGAATGAAAAACTCGGGATCATGCGTCCCGGACGTCCTCTGTTCTGGGGGCGCGGCGGTGAAGTCTGCGAAGTGCCCGGTTATCGTGAACATCTTCTGCAGCAAACCGCAAAACATAATGTCCCGCTTTACGAAGCGGACCGTGACTTTGGATATGATGCGCCGAGCGAAACCATCGCCGTGAATCTTCCGAATCTTCCGCTTTGCTCCTTGCCTCTTCAAAAGCTCCTGAAAAAAACTCCGCTCTTTTTAAGGCGAAATCTGGCCCTGGCCGCTGCGATGTATCATTATCTGCAGCAAACCCTCGGTGATGAGAAATGGAAGCCCCTGAATGAGATTTGGCCCCTTCTCTGTGAAGGTCAGGCTCCGGCGCCTGTGACGCTTTATGGGCGGAGTCAAAGGCTGCTGGTTCCGTCGACGCGAGGTCCTGTGCGGCTTATCCTGGACGTGTCGCATAATCCCGATGGAGCCCAGGCATTTCTGACCGGACTCGCCAGCAGGGGCCTTGAGACGCCTATGCCGGCTCTGGTCTGCATCTTGAAAGATAAGGAAATGAATCGCATCCTGGATGTCTTGCGTTCGCGCCTGCATCCTGTCATCCTGTTTGGAATTGAGCACGAACGCGCCTGGCAGCCCGAGCTTCTGGACGTCCGGCATCGCGATCTGCCTTTTTATACGAGTTTTCAGGAGGCCTTTCAGGAAGCCTTGGTCCGGTGGAACCCGGCCGACGCTCCTTGGGCCATTTGTGGATCTGTGCTGGCTGTGGGACGCATCCTTCAGCATTTTGATAGCGCGCCTAAGAATGGAATCAGCCTTGAACGATGTCTCTCTGGTGATTGGTAAGGGGCTCACTCTCGGTTCCTTGCTTCTAGCAATAGTGTGCAGCAGCCTTGTTCCCAGCCAGGCCTCGGCTCAGACGCGTCCGGTGCCTGAACTCGGAGCCTCGGACGAGCCGACGCCTTCCCTGGATCCTTTGGATGTCGATCCTGACTATTCCTTTCTTTACGACACCCGCACCATCGGCTTGGATAAGGATGGCAAACGCTACCTCTTCGAAGGGGACGTGGTCCTGATCGGCGGCGGGAATGTCATCACAGCGGATAAGATCCAGGTCGACTACACGACGACCACATTGGTGGCTGAAGGTCACGTCGTCCTTTTGCATCAGAACGAAGTGTTTACGGGTACACGGATCGAGATGCAGTGGAAGACAGGTGATTTCACCATCATCAATGCGGTGCTCACGGCCAACGACGTACGTAAAGTTGAAGAAGTGAGCCGCCGCATCCTGGGGCAGTCGGCGCGTGAGCTGGCCTACGACGCCGCGCGCGAGGAGCAGCTGAAGGAGATCGAAAAGAGCAAAGAGGATATGAAAAAAGCCTTTGGAGCGTCAGAGGCCAAGGAACCAAGCCCCGGCCAGGTGACTGCTTACACAAGACTTTTGGAGCGCGAACGTTTCACCCGCGAATCCTCGCCGCCGATGCTCGCCGATCGCGACCCCGAGCGCCGCCGCCGCCTGGAGCGCCGCCGCACCTACTGGAAGAAGTCGCGGGCCGAAGCGACCTCTGCGCCTCTGCCTCAAAATTTCTATTTCCGTCTGGAAGGTGACAAACTGCAAAGACGCGATGGCAATCTTTACCGAGTCGATCGCGGATCCTTCACGCCCTGCCGCTGCGAAGATGATGAGACGCCGGCCTGGGGCTTCCAGGCGGATGAGATTGAAGCGCAGCAGGAAGGTTATGTCGACCTTCACCATCCGGTGCTGACGATCAAAGGCATTCCCATCCTTTATCTGCCTTATCTGAAGCTGCCTTTGAAAGCCAAGCGCCAATCGGGTTTCCTGATGCCAAGCTTTCAAAGCGGGCAGCAGAAAAACGGTTTTGTCTATACCCAGCCGGTGTTTTTGGATCTTGGGCAGAATGCCGATGCGACGATTACCACGGACCTCTTCCAGAAACGGGGGACGCGTGTAGGGCTTGAAGGCCGCTATGAAGCGCGCAAGCACTCGGGTTTTCGCTTTCAGACCGAGATGATTCGCGACACCTCGTGGCTGCAGCTGCAGAGCGAGCGCAATGGACTTCTGAAGTATCATCTGGAAGAGCAGCCCTTCTGCGCGACTGCAGCGACTCCGGAAGAGCGCCTCGCCTGTGAAAAGCAGATCGTCGATAACCTGACTCCGCCCGGCAATACCTGGAGGGGCAAGGAGGAGTGGCAAGGGCGTTATTTCCTTGCGCCGCGCCTTTCGATAGTGTCGGCAGGCAAGGTCACGTCCGATCACCGTTATATCGAAGACCTTTATCTGCCAGAAGATATCGTGACCGCGTTTGCCAATCAGGCCAATGCCAATGCTTTTTCCACCGCCAAGGCACGGGTGGATTTTGATGGTCGTGATTTTTATCTGGGACTTGGCGGCTCGCTCGGTGACAACGCCTGGTCCACCGAACGTTATTCCGGGCAGCAGATTCCAGCTTATCTGAACCTTCAGACCCGGCTCTTCCGTCTTCTGCCATCCAGCTGGGTGAAGCTGCCGATTTACGCGGAAGTCCAGGCCAAGACCATCGTGATCGATGAATTTGATTCCACGCGCAATATCACGAACAACATTGCGCCGGCCACGCCGGATCTGACTTTGGGTGATGGCCAATGGAATCGCATGGCCGTCCTTCTCACGACGCCTTTGACCAGCGACAGCATCGTCCGCGTGGATCAGTTTACCGAAGGTGAGGTCCGGGTTATTTCCCATGAAGGATTGCCCGAGAAAAACAGCAGCATTCGCAGCTGGCGGACGGGCTTCGCCTTGAATCTGCCGATCGATGGCATAGGGCCTTTGCCGAGCTGGATACGAAAGCCGGAGGGCGTCGAGGGCCAGAGTTATGTGAAGCATATCATGAACTGGGGTCTCAGCCTTTCCATGCGGCCGAGCGTGGTGCGCGAGGGGCAGTACGGAGAACTGCAGAACGCCAGCAAAACGGACCTGGTTTACTTCACAAGCGATCGTCGCACCATTCATCCTGATGAACAGCAGCCGCGTGATGTGCGCGATGAGGATCGCATGGTCCCGCATCAGCGCGTGACCCTGAGCACCAGCCATCGCTGGCAGGTCTTCGATCGGGTGCAGGAAACGCTGCCTGGTCAGCTGCCACCGGAGACGAACGAGAATGCCGAGCAGCTTCGCGATTTGCAAAGACAGGCCCTGCGCGAGCTGATGAGTGTGAAGGATCAGCCGGTCACCAGCACGAGCACGATGTTCCGTGACCGTCCGGATGGTGGAGTGGATTGGTTCATCAACCGCTATCGGATTTCGGATGTGAATACGTCCGAGCCTGTGAGCTTCAACATCAGCATGAGCTTTGACTATCAGCAGGAAAAACTGCGGCAGGAGCAGATCAAGCGCAATAAGGATCTGGAAGAACAGGCCCTGCAGGCGAGCGATCCAGCAGACGCAGCCCAGGCCCGCAGTCAGGTCGTGAATTATTTCCAGCTGCCCGAATCCTGGCTCGGCCCTTACTCATCTCTTGCCATCAACTGGCGCGGCGTGAGCCTGTCGACGACCTCGACCTATAACATCTATAAGAACGCCAATACCTCGCTCAGTTTTGGTCTGGGCCTGCCGACCTTCTTGTCCACATCCCTGGCCATGAATTATGTGGTCGAGAAAAATGCGGAACTCGATACCGCCCTGAATCAAATCTTTTTCAAGAGGATCAAGACCACCAACGTCGGTCTGAGTTCCGGCATCATCCCTTATATAAGCCTGGGTGCGAACCTGATCCGGCGCCAGGTGGAAGCGGAGAAGTATCAGTATGGAACATCCTATCAGATCGCCTATGATAGCGTGTCCGGCTGCTGGGGTCTGCGATTTGTGCGGGAAAAGGATTTGAATCAGAATGAAGAAAACGCCAACTACATCGTGCAGCTGGCGGTTATTTTCCTGGGCAATCGACGGAACGCGGATATCTCACCGGGCCTGAAGCGGCAATTCGGTGTCGATGACGAGAATCTTTAGAGACTTCGATCACTCCATCAGAAGGGTTGGCGTATAACTCAACACCGGCCCCAGAATTTTCTGATCGCGATCCGCAAATTGAAAATAGATGGTCGCAGCCGCAGGCATGATCTGCAAAGGCTGCCGCAGGTCCTGCCAGGGAGCATCGGCGATATAACCCTGGTTTAATATATCAGGATTATTGGCAAAACGAATCCACCGCGCCGCGCCGTTGGCTGAATAGCTCAATGAAATCGGTTGGTTGGAAGTGTTTCGCGGAATCGGCTGGGCTTCGATGCTGCCCATCGGGTTCAGATCACTATAGAGTTCAACGTCCCGCAGCTGATTGCCCGGCAGCCAGGTGCCTCGGGTTTGGACAAAGCCGCGTTTCTCGACCAGAAGCGGCGTCGCCGATTGCGCCGGCAGAGTCAGGCTGAAGGTCCCGTCGGCAGCGGTCTGAATTTCCTTGCGACCCAGGCGCACGCGCGCGTCAGCAGCCGGCGTGCCTTGCGCCACGATGCGGCCTTCGACAGGAACCTCGGTCTGCAGCTGGATATCGCCCAGGTTCATGGCCCCGCGGTTTTTTATATTCAGAACATTCAGGACCGCGGATTCGGGATTGCCGTTTTCACTTATAAAATAGAGGTGAAGCAGGGCATCCTGCAGACCATACTGCAGGCGCAAAGCTTCGAGCCGATCTTCATCCAAGGTCAGGGCAAAACTGCCATCGTCCGCGCTGATGGCTTCCGCCACAGGCTCCTGCTCAATAAAGATCGCGGTACTGCCGCTCAAAAGCTCGCTGCTATGAAGAACGCGACCTTCAATCAAAAGCTCAGCTTTGGCTTTCTGCACGTCGCTCTTCGGTTGAGGCAGACAGGCCGTGATACACAGAAGGCTGAAAAGAAACCACCGCTTCGTCATAACCACTCCATTCCCAGAAAAACAGCCGGATCCACAGACGCGTGGCCCTTTCGAAAATGCAAAGTCCTGACCAGACCCGCGTTTGGGACCTAAATGCCGCAATTTACAAATGATTTGTATGGCTTGGAAGGCTTCTGCTACACTGATAGCCAAGACCAATTGACAAAAAATTTGACAGTCCCAAGGGAGCAGTCGCATGAAAGGACTCGCCGTTGCCACTCTCGGTCTGGCTTTGGCTGGATGCGGAGTCGTGAAAAAGGGCAGCAGCTGTGATTTGAAGGCGAAAAATCTGCGCGCAGAGCCATGGACTGGATCCGGCCTGCCTGCCAATACACTTTCACTCACCTTTCTCCGTGGCCCTTCGGAGCACACCAAGGATATCGGTGAACTTCTGGAGCAGCGTGGCATCTTCGCGAGTTTTTTCGTGCGGGGAGCCGCTGTTCACGAGCACAGTGCCGATCTTCATCATCTTTGGGAACAGGGGCACCTCGTCGGCAATGGTGGCTATACGTTTACACCTCTGACCCATTCCAAAGAACCGATCGTTGAAATCCGAAAGACGGATGCTCTCATCACCGAGGACGTGACGGGGGACATCTTTCTTCTGCATGCCCCGGAAGGCGAATTCAATGAAGAGCTGGCGGATCTTTTGAATCAGAACGGCCTTGGCAAGTACGTGGGCCCGATTCAGCCCGATACGGTGCTGAGCGAGACCTTCATGGATGATAAAAGCTGCTGGGAAAATGATGTCAGCGTTACGGCCTGCGCCCAGCAGTACTTCACCGAAATCGTCCGTCTTCAGAAAGGCATCATTCCCTTCCATGATGAAGACGCGCGCACCCTGGAACTACTGGCCACTCTTTTGCCGGATCTCTCGGCCTTTGGCTTTTCCTTTGCGCGTCTGGATCAGGTTCCGGAACTGCGGGCGGCTCTGGCGGAAGCCGGAAGCTCCGTGGATCAGGTGGCTGGTGAATCCTCCTGCGATGATTACGAATAAGGAGTGAGCCTTGCGAAGTCGCATCCGTCTTCTCATGTTATGTTTGGGACTTGTCGCCACGCGGGTTCATGCGGCCTGTGATGGCGGAGCCTTCGGTCAATTTCTGGCGGAAGCCCAGAGCCTCGGTCCGCAGGCGGAAACCCTCGGCAAGCAGATGCTCGCCTGTCCGCGTGATGATTACCGGCATGCTTCCATCTATTGGCTCAGCTTCGTTTACGCGATGAAGCAGAATGCAGCGGCGATCAAGGATCTGGGGCGGGCGATTCCTCCTTCGGGATCGGGCTCGGAAAAGGTGCAGGTGCTCTATCGCGCCTGGCAGGGGGATTACAGCGGCCTTGCCAATCGCGTGCGCATCGGTCAGCGCGATTATGCCGATGACCCTTACGCCATGCTGGTTCTGGCTCGTAACCTGATTCGCTTTGAGCAGTATAAGGACGGCCTCAGTGTCTATCAGCAGCTGATCAGTTTACAGGACAATAACGAGTCGTCTGAAATCGAAAGACTCTATGCTTTGATCTGGAGCCGCGATGATGAGGCGGCGCTTTTACGCGTGGCGGCCATGAAGCGTTATGATCTTTCCCCTTATATGCGCCAGGCCGTGGAGCGCGCCGAGACTCTTCTGGAATCCATGGGCCACAGAAAACCCGGCAGTCCCGACGATCCAGCGCATGATGCCTGGCTCACCACGGCAGGCAAGGATTATGTGGATCTGCGCGGCTATCGGCGACGATCTTTGGAAGTCGATTATCACGGTCCACTGCATGTGAACGTCGGCGCGCATGAACTGAGTCATCCTCTGGAACCTGAGCGGCAGAAAGAGGCTTCCGTCAATCTTGGTTACACCTTCCGCCCGACGACCAACTGGAGTCTTCTGACTGAAGTCGGTTTTTTTTCAGCCGGTGAACAGAATCTCATGGGCCGCCTGGATAACTTCATTCGCCTCGGGGAAAGCTCCCTCGGTTTTGGTGTGCGCCGTGAAGCGGTCTCGCTCGTGGAAAAACCCTTGGTGATTGAAGAGCAGGGCCTGATGCGGGACACGGTCAAGGCCGGACTCAGTCTTTGGAAACGGGCCGTCTTCACAGCGGCACTGGCACGCGATGGGCATGAAGCGCCCTTCGCCACCTATGAGGCCGAGCTGCGCATAGGCCAGCTCGTGACCGAGGACACGCATCAGGGGATTGGTTTTTTCATACCCCTGGAATTCGTGGATCATCCGAAACCGGCTGCCGACATCGTTACGTATCCCCGGGAAATCAAGGTTGGTTTGGGGCTGCGGGCCGCCTATGGCGATGGCCAGTACTGGCATCTTTCGGGTGACATGAGGCTTTTAACCGTCAGCCGCAGTTACTATCAGGATCCGGAAAGCTATACGAAACTGCTCGGCGCAGCGATCCGCGTGGACGCGAAGTACTTCGTGCAAAGGTCATGGTATATCTTCGCGGAAGCGGAGCGTGAATTCGTCGAGAAAAATCCCTTCGATGAAGCGGATGAAGAGGGAAGTCTGGTGGTGATAGGTGTGGCTCTGACAGGATCTGGTCATGGATCCGAAGGCAAGGAGATGGGTCGATGAAAACGGCGGTTCGTACTTTCATTCTGCTGTGGGCCATGGTCATCACATCAGCGTGTACCTTTCATATCCCGGCCGAGGACATCTCGCAGCTGCAGGCCGGCAAGACCTTCACCCGCCAGGGCGGCTTCACGATTGGACCGGGTGACGAGATCGATATCGTTGTCTATGGCGAGGAAAGACTGAGCCGACGCTTCACCGTCTCGCCGGCCGGCATCCTGACCTTTCCTTTGATCCCGCCCATCAATGTCGTCGGCATGACCGTGGCGCAACTCACGAAGCGTTTGGAAAGCGCGCTGGATGGAATGGTGAAGAATCCGCGCGTGACGGCCTCACTCCTGGGCGTGCGCAGCTTTTCCGTTTATTTTGCCGGCGAAATTAACCGCATCGGTGTCGTGCCGCTCACCAGTGAAACGACCTTCCTTCAGGCCATGACCCTGGCTGGCGGTCCCACGGCCTTTGCCACCGGACGCATCGTTCTGATTCGACAGGTCGGCAATAACAAGGTTCGGCGCTTTTCCCTGCGTTACGAAGATATTCTGACCGGAGAAAAATACATTGATAACATCACATTGGAAAGTGGCGATGTTATCTACGTGGAATAAAGCGTTGATCTTCGCGCTGGCGCTCGTCCCTTGGGCCCTTGAAGCCCAGGAACCAGGCCGCGCTGAAGGCAGTTGGCAGCATGCCAATGGCGTGTGGCTCGGCTGGCAACGCTCCGGTTCCGCAGAGGCGGATCACGGCTTCTATCTGGTGGATAATGGAGCGGTGACGCTGAATCGCAGCGTGCCCGCCCGCAATCAGCTGACGCGCCTCGGCTGGACTTTGGGTTTGGGTGAGCGCTTGGATCGTTTTGTGATCGTGGATGGCCAGACGATTTGGGAACGCACGGTGGGCCTTCATCGTTTCAGCCTGGGGCTGACTGTGGGCGGCAGCGTTTTCTATGGCTCCACCCGCTTTGCGAATCTTGAAGATCAATTCATCCTGAGTAACGGGCTCGACACAGGCAGAGGTGGCGGCACCACCGATCGCTGGGGTGCTGGAGTCAACATCGCCGATACCATTTCTTTGAGCAAGACTGTGGATCTCACGCTGGATGCGAGTCGGCAGGAGTCGCGCCTGCGGCTTCCTGATACGGATCCAACGGAAAGCACAATTGATAGCTGGGGCGCGCGCCTGGAGAAACGCTGGGTGATTGCGCAGTTTCAGGGCAGCGTGCGCAAAACAGAGTTGGATCTTGGGGATAACGGGAACGTTCTGGAGCTGAGAACGAAGCAGAGCGTTCTGGATAGCCAGGCGCGACTGCTTTTTCCCCTGGTCGGCCGCTTGAATGGAAGCGTGGGTTGGCAGGATCTGCGTTCGCAGGGCAGCAATGCTGACGATCGCCAGCTGAGTGGACCGGAATTGGGCCTTGCCTATACTCCGCTTTCGTCGTGGCGGGCATCGATCTTTGCCCGAGCACTTCGGGAGAAGGGGAACGAAAACAGTGAAGGCCAGGTGTTTGGGGAAGCGGACCTGGCGTTTCGAGGGGATGCGCGGAATTCCTTCCTTCTGAGCCTGAGCAAGCAGATTGATTTGACCACATCCTATCGCGTTTTCACTGTCCAGAATTTTGTGACCACCGATCAGCAGCAGGATACCGTGACCGGCACAGCGCAGTGGTCGCATCAGAGAGGACGCTATAGTTTGATCCTCAATCTGACGCAAAGTCGCCAGCAGTTCGAGCAGAGCGAGGCGGACTTCACTGAAATGAATCTGACTCAGACATTTGACGTCACGCGTCGCGCTCAGCTGTCGATAGTTTTGGGTGGGCGCAGGAATCTCTTTGAAACGGATACGCCGCCGGTCTCCATCAAACGGAACTTTGCGGATCTGCGGATCGGCTGGCAGGAAATTCTGACAGGAGGTCTCCGCCCACTGGGAGGTCGCCTCTTTTATCGTCTGGATACCAGTTATGAAAATCTGGATGAAGAAATCACGGATGTGACCGCCGAACGTCTGACCTTTCTCGTCAGCCTGGGGCAACTCGGGAATTTCTAAGGGGCGCGCATGAATCCCGGCAAATTTACTTTAAATACCAAGGCCAAAGCTCACGCACTCTGGGTGGAGATGCTGGTCTTAGTTGCAGCCTTGTCTCTCAGCATTTTCATGTTCCTGCAGGAAAGCCTTCTGCCTTTGAGTCCCCTTCCAATTCTGGCGGTGGCGGCCTGGGTTATTCTGCCCCGACTGGGTTCACGATCAGATCAGATCATCCTTCTGGCCTTTTTTATCCTCTGCTTTTTTATCGACGACATTGCCCAGGGGCCATGGAACGATTTGGATTCGATCACCAAGGATCTTGGAACGCTTCTTTTTCGCTCGTTTGGAATCACGGGTTTTGAAGCCTTTACGATAGGCTTTAGTTTCCTTTGCTTTGTGATCACAAAGCGCGAAGAGAAAAAAGCGTGGGTGAACCTGGGGCTTCTGCCGCTGCTTTTGATCTCATCTCTGGTCTTGACCACGGGTCTCATCGGTACGCTGTACGGAGTCATGACTGGCGGAATCCTGCAGACGGCTCTGATTCAGATACGGGTGTTCTATCTTTTGCCCCTTTGGACCTTCATTGGCTTTGTGGTCATGCGGGATGTGCAATTCTTCCGAAAGATTTTCTTCTGGCTCACCATCCTCATCGTGTTCAAATCCTTTCAGGCTATTCTGATTTGGATCACCAATCGCGGTTCTTTGGCGGAAATGGAATATATTTATGAACATTATTTCTCCGCCTATCAGGTCGTTGCGATGCTCCATCTCCTGCAGTACGCCTGGCGTCGCCCGGAAGGAATACTGAAGGTCGCGAGCCTTATCGCGCTCGCGGCGACCTTCTTCGCCTATATCCTGAACGATCGCAGGACATCCTATGTGGCGATCCCTTTCGCTCTTTTCGTAATGCTCTTCTTCCTGCCTCAGTCCTTCATGAAGCGCTTTGGACGCTTGATCATCACAACAGCGCTTTTGGGTGGGACATTCACGGCGGCGACCTGGAGTCTGCCCTTTTCGGTCGGTGCGCTCTACAGGTCCTTTGGTTCCGAGACGGGCGAACAGGGACCGAGCTATCGCGATCTGGAGAACGCGAACATGCTGCGTGAGGTCTCACGCGCGCCCCTCACCGGGATTGGTTACGGAAGGGAATTCGAGGAATTCTATCCCATGCCGTCGGTCGCCAGCAAATATCCGCGTTACAAGATGATCCCTCATAATGCGCTGCTGTCCGCCTGGTGCTATGGAGGGCCTCTGACCATCGCCGGGGTGAGCCTGATCTTTCTTTTCATGTTCGGCTTGTCGGGACGGTTGATCCACGATGAGCACATGGTGGGCTATCGCTATATCGGGATCTTCTGCCTCTTTTATTTCATGCAGTTCTTCAGCTATGTTTTCGGTGATATCGGGCTGACCGTGAACAAGAACCAGCTGCTCGGCGGGCTCTTTCTGGGGGGCTGCTATCGCCTCTATCAAATGCGCAAAAGGGAGGTGGGCGCATGCTAACGCGTCTGGCACTCATGTTCGTTGTGCATGTCATGGTCCTGGGCGTGATCTTCGGGCGACGCATGGATTTCGTTCGCATGTCGCGCCTCGGATGGGTCTTCGCCTATCTGGTCTTTTTCTATATCAGCTGGGGGGTGGTCTTCGCGATGCTGCCGGATGCGATCATCCCGGATGCTATTCCGCGTTGATCAGCTCATCAGGGCAGCTGCAATCTTGCGTCGATCCATGAATTGGAGCAGGCGCTGAAGGTCCTCATGCCGCGTTTCACCCAGACGGATCTGAAGCACCACGGCGTCGGCCAGCTGATGCAGGATGCCGTTTTCGGAATTGAAAGCGGGAGGGAAGGCCTCGATCACAATCACCTGATATTTTTCCCGCAGACTTTTGAAAAGCCTTTGGACGAGATCCTCTTTAAAGGCTCCGAGCGATTCCAAAGGGTCACGGGCGAAGGCCGTATCATGACTGCCATCAGCCGAACCTTTCAGGCGCACATCCTTCCATTCCGCATTGCCAGCCAGAAATTCCATAAGGTCCGCGGTATTTTCTTCGCTTTGACTGTCGCGACCCCGGAAGCTGAGGAAAAGCGCGCGACGGCCGCTGTCCACAGTCAGGACCTTGATCAGGTTGGAAGCCAGATTATCAGGATGATTCTCGGCTCCCGTATCGAAGACGACAGTCACCTGATGCTCCTGCATCTGATCGACGAGTTGACCAATATGCCGATAGGAATCGAGCAGGACGAGTTCGGGACGTCTTTTGCTGACGAGCTGTCCCAGCTGCGGCCTGAGTTCGCGGACCTGCTCGGCATCGAAGGCCGGATGGCGGCGGAGCCAGGCCGGCTTCACTTCGGCGGTCGGGTGGACACCATACAGGCGATCCATCTGCTCCGAGGCGACGAGGTAAGGCTGATTCATCTCGCGAATAAGGATCGTCATGAGGAAGGTCAAAAGACAGAGGACAAAACCAATGCCGGCGGCGAGGCCCAGTTGTTTTTTATTGGATGGGCTGGAGGGCACTTCGGGTTCGCGAACCACGGTGAAGCGGCGACTGCTCAAAGGCTTTTTGATATCGCCGCGAAGATCTTCCACAAGGTTTTCCAAAGTCCGGATCCGGGTCGTGATATCGGCAAGAGTCCGGCGCGCTTCATCGGGGAAACTGGCGATCTGAACGCTTCTGTCGATCGGCAGGCCGCGTGCTTTCATGTCGCGCTGCATGGCAAAGAGCTGGGACTTCAGCCGATTGAGTTCGGACTGGATAGGAGTATCCACGGGCTCGGCTTTCAGCTTGTCGATTTCCCGCTGCTTTTGAATGACATCAGGGTGGGTGACGCCTTTGCGTGAGAGAAGATTATTCAGATCATCATTAAGAAGCAGGAGCTTGCTTTCCTGGGTGGACTGGGCGCGCTGATAGTCGGCGATTTTAAGCAGTATTTCCCGCACCAAAACCTGTTCCTTGGCCTTGATGGTCCGCTTTTCCTCGGAACTTGTGAAGATTTTGGACTCGCCCTCGCTCGTCTGGCTCAGGTCGCTCTGAGCTTCTTTTTCCTTCAAAACTGCGGCTTCCAACGTCGAAAGTTCCTGGATCTTCGCCCGTGCCTGAGCCTGTCTTTGCGTGAGTTCGTCCACTATGAACTGAGCCATGCCTTCCGCAGCCAGAGTCTGGGCATCCTTGGTGTCCTGGGCCGTGGCCGCAAGATTCAGGGTGAATTGCCCGACAACGACGCTGGGTTTCAGACTGCTCTTGAGTTCCTCGACACGAGCCAGATCCGTCTGCTCTTCCGGAGTCAGGCTCCAGGAAGCGGGCTGCAGGTTGGCGGGAAGGAAGGTCTGAAGGAAGCTTTTAATTTTCGATTCGCCACTGGGCATCAGCTTGATCGTGTCCTGCGGCAGACGCCTCAGGATGCGTTTGAAAAATTCGGGGTCGCTGAAGCGGGATTCATAGGCGCTGGAGATGCGATTGACCACCACGGCGATGTTTTCACCAGGATTCATGCTTTCCGCAGTATCGAAGATCACTGCGATATTGGAGGTATATTCCAGAGGAAAGCGGCTCAAACCAAGGATCACGAGAAAGAAGACCGGAATGGTCAGAATGCTCGCGAACAGAAACTGCCTTTTGAGCGCTCCGAGCAGAAAGCTGACTGACGGCCATCGAATGGCGTCCGTGGCTGTGGTTTCCGGATTTTGATCAGGGGAACGACGCATGCAAGACCCTGCCACCAGAAGTTGCAGATACTATCCATCTCATACCAGTATAGGACATCCTGGGAGGAGTGCAGACGGCAGTTTCTGCCCGGTGCTCGGGATGAAGCTGAAGCCCGGATGGGCTTCAGTTTGCAGGTCATCAGCCGACGCCGTGCATCCAGCGGCGGAGAGGTTTGGCGAGTACGAAGAGAAGGACCAGCGATGCGGTGAGGGTTGTGGCTGAAATCGCTCCGAAGAGCTGGACTTCTCCCAAAGTTTCCGCAAATCCACCAATGAAGCCCGCGAGTTTATTCGCGACTGCATTCGAAAGATACCAGATCCCCATGATAAGCGTCGCAAAGCGAGCCGGCGCAAGGCGGTTCACCATCGAAAGGCCAACGGGAGAAAGACAGAGTTCCGCCCAGGTCTGCAGAAGGTAGGAGGCCACGATCCAAAGAACGCTCGCCTTGCCCATCGTTTCACTCTGCTGCGCGGCAAACACCATGCAAAGAAACCCGGCGCTCATCAGCATAAGGGAAATACCGAACTTCACCGGAGCCGAAGGCTCACGACCCCGCAGGGCCAGCCAACTCCACATCGCTGCGAACAGCGGTCCGAAGGTCATGATGAAGACGGGGTTGATGGATTGGAACCAGGTCGTGGGAATTTCCAAACCGAAAACGACGCGATCGACTTTCGTATCCGTGTAAAGAGTCATGAGGCCGCCGGCCTGTTCGAAAGAGGCCCAGAAAATGACGACGAAAATCATCAGACTGAAAATAACTTTCAGGCGATCTTTTTCCACAGCGCTCAGGGTTTCCTTGACAGCATTGGCCGCAGAAGCCGCCGCGCGGCGTGGATATTTGCCGATGTCTCCGAGTAGACGCGGACCGACGAGGATGAAGAGAACCTGACCCAGGAACATGCCCACGGCCGCGGCGCCGAAGCCCCAGTGGAAACCGACTCGTTCGCCCAAAGTCCCGGAAATAAAGGGTGCGATGAAGGCGCCTGTGTTCACGCCCACGTAGAAGATGGTGTACGCAGCATCACGGCGTCGATCGCCTTCCTGATAAAGGGAACCGACGAGAGTGGCCATGGAGGGTTTGAAAAAACCGTTGCCCACGATCAAGCAGGCGAGTCCTAGAAAGAACGCGAATTCGCCGGTAAAAGCCATTGAAATATGACCAATCATCATGGTCGTCGCGCCGATGGTGATGGCTTTGCGCAAACCGAGGTAACGGTCAGCCATATAGCCGCCGAGAATCGGAGTCAGATACACGAGTCCTGTGTACCAGCCATAAATACTGAGAGCATCAGCCCGTGACCAGCCGAAACCTCCGGCAGTCGTGGCAGCCGTCATATAGAGCACGAGCAGCGCCCGCATCCCATAGAAACTCATGCGTTCCCACATCTCGACAAAGAATAGAAGATAGAGGGCAGGGGGCTGCCTTTCTCCGGACATGTTCTGTCCCAAGGTTTCTGCGCGGCTCATGGACGAAGGATCCTCCTGAATTTTGACAGCCGGTCGCCTGAAGAAGGCTGCCGACGGGGGAATTGTGCGGGGCATCATAATATTTTTATACGGAAATGTAAGGCCGGAATGCACCGAAGACCCAAAAAATCGCAGGTGTTCACGCCTGGATTTGACACCCGCTTTTCACCCAATGCACATCGACCGGGGCAACGCTCCCGAGTGGAATGCATCAGTGTATTTTTTTTCAATAGACAAGCTTATTTTTACTTGATTCTTGAGGCATGCAAAACCTTAAACCCCTTGGCTGCATGGATCTATGCGGGTTTTAAGGGGGTGATTGTAGCGGCTTGAGAGTGGGGCCAGGGTCTGGCGGGGCATGCGCGGCCCCCATGTGCTTGATGCAATTTGCACGATCTTCACCTATAGAAGGTAATCGTATATTCCATAGCCGGCGACAGTTATCTGGATTTTTCTCAATGTAGGGAGTTACGATGAAGACATCCATCGCTAGCGCGATCAGCTTTGTGCTCTTGTCATCGCTGGTCACAGCGCATGCTCAGGCGCAGACGGAAACCCAAGGGACCGAAACAAAGCCGACTGAAGCGACAGGTACGACCACTGACAAGCCAAAGACCGAGAAAGCCGACAGTAAGAAAACGGAAGTGATTGCCGTCACAGGTACGCGCATCAAGCGTGTTGACATGAATGTCGCCGCTCCCCTGACCATCCTGGGCAAAGAAGAAATCCAGGCGACGGGCAAGCAAACCGTGACTGATATCGTGAAGGCCCTGCCTGCTGCGGTCGGTAACTCCGTGACCACGACCACCACCAACGGCGGCGGAAACGGTAGCGGTAACATCGCCCTTCGCGGTTTGGACTCGTCGTCGACCCTCGTACTTTTGAACGGTCGTCGTCTGCCGCTTGACGCCTTCGGTTCGAGCCCCGATTTGAACTCGATCCCCGTGGCCGCCATTGACCGCATTGAAATTCTTCAGGATGGCGCATCCGCTATCTACGGTTCGGACGCGATCGCCGGTGTGATCAACATCATCACCCGTAAAGACTGGGATGGTCTGGATTTCAGCGTTTACGTCGGCCAGGCCTCGCGTGGTGATCTGCAAACCAAATCCATCGACATCACCTACGGCGCGACGAACGACCGCGGTGGCCTCCTCCTCGGAGCGAACGTCTATAGTCAAGGCAGTGTCGCTTCGCGCGATCGCGATGTCTCGAAGCAGGCCCTGGGTCCAAGTTCGGCAACTCCGAACGGACACGTGATCGTCGGCGAAGACAACCTGATTTCGAATGACACCTGGGCGAATCCCAGCACGCCTACCACAGGTGACTTCCGTCCCTACACTCCAGACGACCGCTATAACTTCTCGTCGATCACCGATGCGATCATGGCTCAGGACCGCAAGAGCATTTTCCTGGGTGGTGATTACGAGTTGACCAAGGGTCTGAAGGGTTTCATCGAAACTCATTTCACCAACACTGAGAGCCGTTATAACTCGGCGCCGACTCCGCTCTTCCTTTCGAACGAGACGGGTGATCTGACTGTTGCCGCGAATAACCCTTACAACCCGTTTGGCGTTGAGCTGACGGACGTAAGAAAGCGTTTCCTCCAGTTCGGTCCTCGTAAATCGGATGCGGATTCCAACACCTTCCGCAGTGTCGTCGGTGTTCAGGGTAACATCACGGAAAAGTGGAACTGGGACGTCGCCTATAACCATGGTGAATCGAATACCCGTTCGACGACCAAGAACCTCGTGAACAAGACCAACCTGCAGCTTGGTATCGGTGATCCGGCCAACTGCGCGGCCTTGTCGAAACTGGGTTGCGTGCCTGTCAACATTCTGGGTCCTGACGGCAGCTTTACCGATGAGATGATCCGCTGGCTCCGTATCAACGCCACCGACTTCACCACCACCGAACTCGATTCTGTGACTGTGAACTTTGCCGGTGATCTTCTGGAAACCAGCCTCGGTACCATCGGTCTGGCATTTGGTGTGGAAGGCCGTACGGAAGAATACGTCAGCCGTTCGGATCCAAACTCCGAGCAGTACAACACCATCGGTAGCACTAACGCGAAGTCAACAGAAGGCGATCGCGATGTGAAAGAAGCTTACATCGAGTTGACCCTTCCTCTGACTGAGCTGGCCGAGATCAACCTCGCGGCTCGTCACTCGGATTACAGCGATTTCGGAACCACAACCAACCCTAAAGTCGGTGTGAAAATCCGTCCTGTCGATGGCTTGACCCTGCGTGGTAGCTACTCGACTGGTTTCCGTGCTCCGTCCCTGGTTGAACTCTTCCAAGGTCAGCAGGAAAACTTCGCGACTTTGAGCGACCCTTGCCAAACCCCAGGCAACTGCGACGTTCAATCGGATGAGGACATCAACCAGTTCCTGGCTCTGCAGGGTGGTAACCCCGAGCTGGATCCTGAGAAGTCGAAATCGTTCACCTACGGCATCGCTTACTCCTACCAGAACTTCAATGCCAAGGCTGACTATTTCAACATCGAAACCAAAAACGCCATTGATACGAACCCACAATTCGTTGTGGACCAGTTCCGTAACAACGATCTTTTCGCCGACAAAGTCCAGGTTGATGCCAACAACAACATCACCCGGATCGAAGCGGTCGCACTGAACCTGGCTTCCCGTAAAGTGGAAGGCGTGGACTTTGCGTTTGATTATGCGCTGCGTGGAACTCCCAGCGGCTCGTATACCTTCAGCCTTCTCGGCAGCCACTACATCAAGTATATGAACCAGGCTGACAAGAGCGCTCCGTTTGAAAACGTGGTCGGCAAATACAGCGACACCGCTTCGGGCGGCCGTGGTTCGATTCCCAAGTGGAAAGGTCTCCTGGATGTCGCATGGTCGAACTTCGGTTTCGACGTCGGTGCAACAGCCAACCACGTGACCAAGCTTGATGCAGGCGCTGACTTCGATTACCCAACTCTGGCCGCATGGAGCACCTATGATGTCCGCGCTGGTTATGATTTCCTGGGTTACGGCAAGCTCACTGTCGGTATCAATAACCTCACAGACAAAGAGCCGCCTGTCTCGGATGCTGCGTTCAACGATAACATCGATGCCCGTACGCATAACCTGATCGGTCGCTACTACTACGCTCGTTGGGGCGTTCAGCTCTAAGCTGATCTCATAAAAAGAATGAGGCGTAACCCTTCCCGGGTTGTGCCTTTTTTTTAGTCCCTGCTCATCAGCTGGCCTGAACCACCATCCGCTGCCAACTCGCAGCGACAGTCGCCGGCAGATGCAGGCGAATCGAAAACTCATGGAACTCACCCGTGCCTGGAATCCGGGGACCCAGGACGATTTCCACGCGGCCGCCTTCGGCTTCCATGAATTGCCTTACTGCTGCGAGGCCCACGCCGCGTCCCGAGGTCATGGAAACGCTTTCATTGGTGGAAAAACCGTTTTCCAGAATCATGGATGCGACACCCGCAGCGCTAAGCCCAGCCTCTGTCTTTCCATTCTTGCGACAGATCTCGCGGATACGCCCGATATCGAGTCCCTGACCATCATCCTGGAATTCTATCTGAATTTGACCATTCCGTTCTTCCGCGCGAATCAGGAGCGTGCCGCGGGTCGGTTTGCCTTTCTGCTTGCGCATGCCTCCCGGTTCGATGCCGTGATCCAGGGCATTGCGGAGCAGATGGATAAAGGCATTTTTCAGCGAAAGTTCCTGGCTGGTATTGATGAGGATATTGGCCACTTCGATCTGGAAAAGGGGCGGCTCAAGACCAAGATCCTTGGCGATTTTGTCCGCGTGGTGCCTCAGTTCCTCGATAAAGCTGGGCAGCTTTGTATAGATCATGCCCGTAATCTCATCCCGGTGGGCCTGAATCACGGCCTTCATATTCCGTGGCAGAGCATCCATGTCGAGAAGCTGATTCAGAAGCTTGACGTTATCCTGCATGAAATCACGGTCGACCGTGACCTTCTTCAAATCATCCAGCCGCCCCAAAGTTTCGCGGTTGGCTCTGTGATAGCGCTGATAGATGGCCTTGGCTTCTGTGAAGTCCTGCTGCAAACGCGCTCGATCAAGCGGCTGATGGAATTTTAAAACCTGTGCGTAGTAGCTTTCCACCACATGTAATTTATTGGCCAGCTCTTTCAGCTGCAGCGAACGGGCCGCTCCCTTCAGGGTATGCGTATTCACGAAGAGGATTTTAATGGTATCCGTATCCAGGTTGGTGGCCCGGAGGAGGCGTTCATTCTCGTTGATCAACTGATCGCCGGCACTGAAGAACTGCACCGACTTCCGGCTGCCCAGATCGACCAGCTGCTTGATGATCTCAAATTCCCGATTCTGGCGCTCGATTTCCTGCTGGGCGGCGACTTCGGAACTGACATCCAAAAGGGTGACGAGGATATGCTTCACTTCATCCTGAGCATTCAGCTCGCGGTTCCAGGTCAGGCGGAGGACTTTCATCTGATCATTCATGATGTAATCCAGCTGCGCGGGCAGCTTATCAATATTCAGATCGAAGCTGAGGCTATGCTCGCCCACTGCAGCCTGAATGCTTTGCCAGGCTTGATCCTTCTCATCCGCCGACAGCGTCGAGCGATCCAGAATGATCGAACGGAAACTCTGGCCGGCAATAGCATCGTGATTCAGAATGGACGGCAGCTGCGCCGAGTAATTCGGCGTGATCAAACCATCCCGACCGATGGAGAGTATGCCCTGCGGAATATGCAGGAGCAGCGATTGAATCTCGGCCGTACGTTCCTCGACCTTGCCCTCAAGGTCCTGGTTGAGGCGCGTAATCATCTGCACATGCTCACGACGCTTGGCATTGATGCGGGCTCCCAGCGCGAGAGAAAGGATGGCAATTTCAATCGCGCCGCCGGTGAACTGGCCCCAGCGGGAAAAATTACTGGTGGGAAGCAGGCCGATAAGATTCAGAATCGTGCCCGTCACGCCCAGGAGGTAGCAGCCCCAGCCCGTGATGTAGAACATCGCAGGAATATATCGCTGACGGGAGATAAGAAAACCCGATGCCAGCAAAGTCGAAGTGGTCATGGACGCTGTAACAAGACAGATCGCGGTGCCGAAATATACGGAAATAAAGCCCGTGACGACGAGGTTCGTGGCATCCAAAGCCCCAATGGCGAGATAGATGCGTCTGAAGATGGGCAGCTTTTCTTTGATATTCAGAAAATGATAGCTGAAAAGAAGGGCTGTGATGGACACCATGTCGACGTTCATGCTTGTGAAGCGATTGGAAAAGGATTCCGCCCACCCCAACATGCTGAGGGACTGCTGGAACAGGCCAAGTGAGGCCGACTGATAGAAGAGATTGCAGGTCACATACAGCACATAGTAAAGATAGGTCCTGTCACGCAAGGAAAAGTACAGGAAAAGGTTATAAAGACAGATGACGAGATGGAATCCTACCAGGATTCCAATCCAACCATACTCGCGCGCATTGTGAGCAAAGAATTCATCCTGGGTCCAGATATGCAGCGGCAGCTGATGCGCGCCGTCCGCAAAGGTGCGCGCGTAGAAGCGATGCGAGCCAGGAGCGAGGGTCAAACGAAAGACAGCCTGCCTTGTGTGAATATCCCGCTCGATGAAGGGCCTTTGATCACCTGCTGCCTTTTTCAACCAGTCGCCTGCGGGATTCTGATAGTAAAGTTCCAGACTGTCGGCGAGGGTGAATTTATTTTCCAGAAGTATGGTGAGTTCTTGCTGCAGAGGATTGTGAATGGTGAATTTAACCCATTGGGGACCTCGCCGGAGTCCAAAATTCGGCACGGTTTCCTGCGAAGGTCGAAAGGCCTGGGCCGCATCCTTTTCCAGGATATCCTGGAGTCCGAGCTGCCCTGTTGGATCGGCAAGTATTTCGAAGTGACGACCGAGGGGGGCTCCCTTCATCGCGGGTGCGATGGAGTAAGGCTCAGCTGCATGGAGGCAAGGCGTCGGCAGGATCCAAAAGAGGAGTAGCCAGATGCCTGGTATCATGCGCGAAAGCGATGAGATTTTATCAAACACCCACACGATCAAAAGCATCGTCCTGCACTCAGGTTAACATGCTCTGTTTTTCGGAGTTTTTTCCGAGAAATTGAGGGCTGCTAGCCGTAAGGAAGCCCTGGCATGGGCCAGGGCTGACGCCTGCTTAGAAGGACAGCGTCCGAATCAGACTCTGCTCGGTGGCTCGCCATTCCTGAGCCGCCGTATCGAGGTCTTTATACTTGATAGCGCTGCTTTCCGGCAGGTAAGTATCCAGGACTTCGCGCAGTTCATCCCGCAGTCCTTCCTTCAGCGCAGCGACTTTCCAGTTGGCCTCGGCCGGAAACCTGGCGACTGTAATGGCCACCTGCTGACGCAGGGCGGAATCAGCGACAAAGGCAGGAAGCTGAAGGGCTGTGACCGTTCCATCGGGGTTGAAACGTTGGCCGGCGACCACACCCTCTGTGTTCAAAAGGAGGGCATGAGCCTCGGTCCCCACCCAGTTCAAAAGGCCATCTGTGAAGGGATTGTGAGCCAGTGGAGTGGTCACCGATGCGAGCCGTTCCCACTGAGCCCGCGGCAGTTCCTTTTGCAGTCGTGTTACGAAATCCCGCATGAGGGTCTCATAGCGCTGCTGCTCATCAAGACTGAAGGTGATGCTTTGCTCGCCTTCCACTTCCTGATAATCGCGCATCATCTTCCGCAGTGCGAAGGGCACTTCCTTTAACTCTTTTTCGCTGGGAAGAGCCAGCATTTTCTCCCAGCCGCCTTGCTTCATGAGAGCTTCCTGCATCAGTGCCTGCTCTTCAGCCAGGATTTTCTCGCTCACATAGTCATCCGGATTTTTATACTTGTGGCGAATCTGAATCAGAGGCGTTTCACTGGCCGTCAGCATCAGAAGATTGAAGCGGCTGCTCAGAACGCGTGAGGCCCAGCTTTCCACGAAAAGGGAAGGATCCTTGCCGGCGCGCTTGGCCCGGACGATGGTATTGAAGAGGTTCTGAACCAGCGTATCCTTCTGCTGACCGACCGTGAAGGCAATGGCTTCGACCGGGTTGCGCCCCAGATCGAAGGTCTGGCAATCAAGATGATCCGTCTGGGAATCCGAGCAGAAAAGAGGCACATCCGAGGGATCAAACTCCGCGCCGCTATATAGGGCTTCGATCACCTTGCGATCATAATCGAGCATGCGATTGGTCTTCGCGATGATATGTCCGGTCATCGCCGCTTCTTCAAAGACCTGGTATTCCATCACCGATGAGGCGGGCTGCAGATCATTCGGGATTTTACCCTGCGACACGTAATCGGCGATCAAGGCGGGACGTTGATCGAGGCTGTAGCTGGCGCCCAGGGAGCCGGCAAAGTTATGACGGAGACCCATGGTGTGACCGACTTCATGCGCGACCACTTCACGGATATAGTCCTGGGACAGACGCAGGAATTCCGTGTCCGGGGCGTTCCTGGTGAGCAGAGTTTCCAAAGTGTTCAGGTAATTATCCTGAAGCTCCAGGTTGCAAAGCGGTCTTTGCACCATGCCCGCCATCGCGAAAGCTGTTTCCAAAGCCTTCTTTTTCCCTGGATAAGCTTTCAAAAGCGCTTTGGCCCGCGAAGCGCCCGACACCGCGAAGGTGCTCGTCATGAAAATCTGAGCATGACGAATCTCGCCCGTGCGTGGATCCATCTGAGCATCGGCATAAGCGTACCCTGCAGTATCCCAGGGTACCCACTGCACCATGTTGTAATCATAATCCGGGGCGCTGACACCAGCTGGAGCCACAATCGCCTGCAGCGGCGCATTGGGAAGAGCGCGGTTCCAATAAAGGATGCCATCGCGCACGGCCTCCACGTATTCCGGCGGCGTGTTGGCTGAAATCGCGTAAACGATGGGTTTGCTCGTATCCCATTTACTGGCGTAAGTGTCGACTACGCCGTTGCCCTTATCGGATTGATACAGGGGTGCAACCTGGAAGAAACCAAAGACATCGAGCGGCTGCCCCGGTGTTTTCGCAAAGTCCGGATTGGGATTGTAAGGCTCCAGATAATACTTCACCTCGATGGTATCGAGCTGAGTTCCCAGGACCTGCGCGATCTGGCGAATGCTCAGAGCGTTGTCGTGGAAGGAGGCGTTATCAATGAAGCTGTTTTTGACGTCGAGGCTACGAAAGGTTTTGATGTAGCTCGCACTATCATCCGAACCATACCAATCCCCGGCGACAAAAGTGTTCGCCATGCCTTCACTGAAATCGACGATGACATCCGTGTCGGTTTCACTCAGAATGGGCAGCTTCGCAAGAATGAGCTGCGCGGGCAGGTCTTTGGTGATGACGTGTCCCTGGGTCGCTTCCATCATAAAAAGCGCGTCACCCGACTGTTTGAAGGCCACGATCCGGCTCTTCAGGCCGTTGGCCGTCGGCATCGGGATCTGACGCATCATCGACGCCTGCAGCAGGAATTCCTTGTCGAGTGCGGATTTTTTAATACTGATGAGTTTGCGATCGGTCAGCCCCAGATTCGCGGCTGCGGATCCTTTGGGATCCACCACGGTAAAAGAGTTCTGGATTGTAGGATCCGCTTTGGTCCTGCGCTGTTCTTTGGAACAGGCGCTCGCCAGCAGCACTATGCTGATTAACCCGCATGACAGGTGTAACTTCACGGTGTGTTTCCTTTCCGAGAGGAGTAACTTTCATAAATTCAAAGCATCGATTGAGTGAAGTACTAACCGACCTCTGCGTCAGCGGAAAAGGTTTTTTGGAATTCATCATCTTGAAGAATTGGAACTTGTCGAATCGGAAAGAAATGGGCTAAATACTCGCCCGCTGTTGTGGACTGTGTGAGGGATTTACGCCATGTGGCGCTTGAAAGTATGATGGGGTAAAGGTTTGGTGGTTTCGTGTCGCCCTGTATCGCGTTGGGCTTTGTTCGTGCTTCCTATGGAATAGAAGGCTCTATACGATTTATTTATTCCCCTCCCGTCAAAAACTTTTTCCAATTTCGCACCAAGGCCTTCGACCCTCGCTCTTCTCTCACTAAATTCTCGCTCGGCTTTGCAGGAGCAGTTGGTTCCTTCAGGAATGGATCCTGCTGCCGATAAAAACCATTCAACCGCAACGCCCGTTCCACCCGCATCCGTTGCTCTCCCGTCAGGCTTTCATCGAGGATATGGCATTCCCCGGCCTCACGATAGGCTACATATCTCCCGGACCAGAACGCCACGCGATGCCGGGCTTGAGACGCGACCTTGATATCATCACTCAGGATACCCATCCAATTTAGGGGATCAGCGGCCGTCAGAATAATGAAATCCGGATCCGGCGGCGCATCACGGCAGCTCCGCAAAGCATCAATGGATTCTTTGAGCGCAAATTGTTCCCCGCCCACTTTCTCGACAAAACGTCCCCCGCGAATCAAACCACGGGCCTCCAAGGTTCTATAGACAACCACAAGCTCACCCCAGGTCGGGGCGAGCGATTCCTTACGCAGAAGATCCCGGAAAATCACACCATAACGCTTTAAGAGCTGCCATGCCCACTGCTCCAGGCGCTCCTCCTGACTCAAGGGCACCCGATACATCGCAAAGGGAGCATAGCGCCCACCACTCCGAAAATCGGTTTCATAACGAATCTGCCGCGCATCTCGAACGGACGCCGGCTGCCGCGCCTTGCGATCAGGATTTAGGAGAGGCCGCACAGCAGCAAAGCTATCGGTGGAAACAAAACCCATGCTCATCAGCTCACTGAGCCCATCTTCAATCTGTGTCGGCAGAAGTTTACTCAGCGCACTGATTTCATCGAAAAATAAAGCCCCGCGCTGCTCCATCAACTCCCAGATCTTCTTCGCGCTATCACTCAAACGATCCACGAGCAGTTCCCGGGTCTCCGGCACCACCCAACCCAAACCCGCCCGAGTCAGAAAACTCAGCGGCGTGGTCCGACTCAAAAGACGATTCTTATTCGTCTTCTCACCCTTCGGCGGCGCCACAGCAATCCGCCCCCACACGACCTGCCCACTCTGACAAAGAGCATCCAATTCACGCCCACGATAACCCTGGACGCGACTCATAAAGACTTCATTCTCCCAAACACTCGCCGGGAGTTCGAGCCCCTGCATCATCTCAACGAGCGGCATCAGGTTATCATGCGGCGACCAGCGCTGCTCCGGCAACGCCCTTTGATGCCGCGCCAAAAACCGAAGAAAGACTGCCCGCGACACAGGCTTGATCTGTTCACGCAGCCCCTCAATCGTCAGTCGATGCATCCGATGCAAAAGACGGCGCTCGCACCATTCTTTCTTCTGTGAACGCGCAGACGACTCACTGAAGGTCCCTGAAAGAATAATCCCAAGACTCTCCAGCTGAAGCAAAGCCGCAAGAATTTCGTGCTCCGGCAACAGCAGCCGCTGGCTCAAGCCCTCAGCCGTCAAAGGTCCCAGGCATTCAAGCTGCCCCCGCAGAAGCCGCAGCATCGCCTTCTGCTGCGCTTCCATATCCACGTCCCCAAGCTTAAAATGCTGGGGATAAAGAAGCTGAAGATCCGCATCCAATTCATAAGCGTAGGCAAAACTCTTCGACTCGAGCGTCAAAATCTTCGCCCGATTCTTCTTCTGCAATTCCTGCAGCATGGTCTGATAAAACTGAATCTCATCCAGCGGGAAAAGCACCAGCTGCTTCAAAGCATCATAAAGCTCATCCGGATCCCGAATCAAAGGCCAGGCATCACTGACAACCTGCGAAACTGCCCCAGCATCCAAAGCCGTCAGATCATTAAAGACCTGCGGCTCCAGTCGATGCCGTGTCGCCAAAGCCCGAATCCGCCTTTCTTCCAGCGGCGCATCATCCAAAAACGCGTAAGGGTTCGCATGAATCAATTCATAACAAAAAGGTGAGGGTTCCCGCGTATCTCGCGCCAGCAGTTCAATGTCCCCCGCCGCAATATTCTGCAGAACCTTTTCAAAACGATCGCAGTCCATGGCCTCCTGCAAACAGTCCTGCACCGTCTGCCGAACCAGAGGATGATCCGGGATTTCCAAATCCCCCGTCCTATGCTCAAAACACTGCGTTTGCTGCGGAAAAACAGCCGTCAGAAGATCATTCGACTGATAGCGCTGCAGATGCGGCGGTACACGTTTCCCACTCTTCATCCGCAAGACGGCCAGCGCCCGCGTCGCATTCCAACGCCAGCGAATCTCAAACATCGGCACATCAAGCAGGGCCTGAATCAAAATCGAACGCCCATTGTGCGGATTCAGCATCTTGAACATGGCTTCCAGCGGAAAACTCTGATTCGGGCCCACGGATAAAAGGATCCCATTATCTGTCGCGCTGGCCTGCAGCTCAAAATCAAATCCGCGGCAGAACCTCTTCCGGAAGGCCAAACCCCAGGCCCGATTGATCCGACTGCCGAAGGGCGCGTGCACGATCAGCTGCATACCGCCCGTATCATCAAAGAAACGCTCATAAACCACAAGGTCCTGCGTCGGCAGAATCCCCAGCGCAATCTTCTGCGCCGCAAGAAAATCCGCAGCCTGGGTCGCAAGAGCAGCATCAATCAAAAATGTTTTCTGCAGATAGTCCGCAAGCGGCTGTCGATAAACCGCCCACATCTTTTTATCCTTGGTGGGATCCGGCTCTTGCCAATCGGGCATCTCTTGAGCGCTTAAAATCGCATCCGCTTCCTTCCGAACCCGACTCAGTTCCTGTGAAAGTTCAAAAGTCCGCCCACCGGCTTCCCCCTTCCAAAAAGGAATGGTCGGCGGAGCCCCATGCAGATCCTTGACCAGAAGAGTGTCACCCTTCAGGCCTTGAATTTGCCAGGAATGATTGCCAAGAAGAAAGACATCCCCCTTCTGACTTTCCACAGCGAACTCTTCATCGACGGTCCCCACAAAAGCCTGGTCTTCACCATTGATCACACGGTAGGCATTCTGCTCGGGAATCGCACCGCCCGACATCACCACCGCCAGGCGCGCACTGCGCCGCGGACGCAGCTCATGATTCACCTTATCCCAATGCAGATAAGCCCCGCGACGCGTGGCCGTGCCGAGGCCTTCGGAAAGCCAATCAAGCGTCTTATCAAAATCACCGCGCGTCAGCTGGCGGAAGGGATAAGCCTCGCGACACAGATGAAAGACATCATCCGGCACACGATTTTCCGAGGACACAAGACTCACAATATGCTGCGCAAGGATATCGAAAGGCACCTCAGGAATTTCGATGCTATCCATCGTCCCTTCCCGGTAAGCCCTCACGAGCGCCATACATTCAATCAGCTCATCACGCGTCAACGCAATCAAACGCGCCTTCGGTTTCAAACCGAGGGCATGACCGGAACGTCCAACCCTCTGCACGAAAGCGGCAATACTCCGCGGCGAACCAATCTGACAAACAAGGTCAATGGTTCCGACATCAATCCCGAGTTCCAAAGAAGCGGTCGCAACAATCGCCTTGATTTCCCCATTTTTCAGCCGATCCTCGGCCATCAGGCGCTTGTCCTTGGATAAGCTCCCATGATGCGCCGCCACCGCGTCTTCGCCGAGCATCTCGCTCAATTGAAAGGTAATGCGCTCAGCCATGCGCCGCGTATTCACAAAGATCAGCGTGCTGCGGTGCTCCCCAATCATGGCGGCCAGCTTTCCGTAAAGCTCCTCCCACATCTCATGACTGCAGACAGCGCTTAAGGGAAGATCGGGAACGACAATATCCAAATCCGCATCACGCTGCTTCGAAACGTCGATAATTTCACAGGGGCGCGGCTTTTCATTCCCGCCCACCAAAAACTGGGCAATGGTCTCCAAAGGTTTCTGGGTCGCCGAAAGTCCGATGCGAACCGGCGGCTTTTTGCAGAGCGCCCCCAGCTGCTCCAGACTGAGGCTCAGATGTGAACCCCTTTTGTCCCGGGCCAGCGCATGAATTTCATCAATGATCACGGATTTAATCGAGCGCAGAATAGGCCGCGCCTTGGCCGAGGTGAGCATCAGAAAAAGCGACTCGGGAGTGGTCACCAGAATATGCGGCGGATCCCGCAGAATCCGCGCTCTTTCCGTCGCCGTGGTATCCCCGGTGCGCAAACCAATTCGAATCGGATCCGGATGTAATCCCGCGGCCCGAGCCTCGTCCATAATCTCCTGCAGCGGCTGCTCCAGATTTTTCTTCACATCATTGGAAAGCGCCCGAAGCGGAGACAGATAAAGAACCTGAATGCCTTTCTCCAAGCGACCATCCACCGCCTGTCGAAAGAGATCATCAATCGCCACAAAAAACGCGGCCATGGTTTTACCACCGCCAGTGGGCGCGGCAATCAGAGTATTGCGGTGTTCATGAAGCAGCGGCCAGCCTTGCTGCTGGGCGGGGGTGGGTTCTTTGAACTTGCGCTGAAACCAGCGCTGCAGGATCGGATGAAAACCGAGCAGGGCGGGAGCCAGGTCAGGAACGAGGGGAATATCCACAGTCAAAGGCAATCGACGATCCATAGTCCACCCGTCCCAAAAAAATTACAGCGAAGCCTTCGCGAAATCTTTGAATGCTTCAAACGAGCGGGCATCGGCGGCAGCATTGTAAGCGGCGCCTTTGCTGTTATCATTGCCCGCACCCACTTCGGTGAAGCTGTGAACGGCATTGCCGTACTTCACGAGTTCCCAGTCGATCTTGTTCTCGCGCATTTCATTTTCAAAAGCGGCCAGATCTTCGGCTTTCACGTAAGGATCATCGGCACCGTGAAGAGCGAGGACCTTGGCTTTGATATTTTTCCCATCCGCAGGCGTGGGGCTATCGAGTCCACCGTGAAAACTGACCACGCCTTTGACGTCGGCGCCGGCACGGGCGAGTTCGATGACACCGGTCCCGCCAAAGCAATACCCAACAGCGAGAACTTTATTGGTATCCACTTCCTTTTGTCCGCGCAGTGTTTCCAGACCGAGCTGCAGGCGTTCACGGAAAAGTTTGCGATCGCCGCCGCGGTACATCGTAGCGAGTTTTCCAGCTTCTTCGGCAGTGGTCGGACGCACGCCCTTGCCATAGATATCAGCAGCAAAGACCGCATAACCAAGCTCCGCCATGCGCGTGGCTTGTTTCCTGGTCTCGTCGGTCACGCCCATCCAGTTGTGAATCATAAGGATGCCGGGCACTTTGCCTTTGACGTTGTCGGGATACACGAGCAAGCCTTCGAAGGTGTCTTTGCCTTTTTTGTATTCCACCGTCTTGGTTTTCACGGCAGCCAAACCCAAAGTGCTGCTGGCGAGGAACACAGCTGATACAAACAATTGCGAGATCCGTTTCATAATGTTTTATCCTTTCCCATAGGAACCTGGAAAATTGTATGGGAAGACGTTCGCAGAATTTTTGCGGGCAGGCAAGAGGCAATGTGGGACAGCGAACGCTGTCCCGGAAGAAGCTTTGTGATCTTAGCGGAAAAGGGCGTCCTGACGATTCACGCCGGTGCCGACCATGCTGATGGGATAGCCGAGGATTTCCTCAACACCTTCCACATATTTTTTTGCATTGGCAGGCAGATCGGCCATGCGTCCGGTCGTTGGCATCGCCTCTTTCCAACCGGCAAAAGTTTTATAAACAGGTGTACAGGCGGCCAGCACTTCATGATCCCAGGGGAAATCTTCGATGCGGCCGAGTTGCGGATGCTCATAAGCCACACAGACTTTCACTTCAGGCAGATCGGTGAGGATGTCCATCTTATTCAAAATGATTCCATCGTAACCACTGATCTGGGCGCTGTAACGCAAGGCCACAGCATCCAGCCAACCGCAGCGACGCGGACGACCCGTCGTGGCACCGAATTCCTTGCCGCGTGTCGCGATCAAGTTTCCGGTTTCACATTTGAGTTCGGTTGGGAATGCGCCTTCACCCACGCGCGTCACGTAAGCTTTGGCCACGCCATAGATTTTATCGATGCGTTTCGGCGAGAAGCCAAGACTTGCGAAGGCTCCACCGGCTGCGGTTTCGCTGCTGGTGACATAAGGGTAGGTTCCATGATTGATGTCGAGCAGAACGCCCTGCGCACCTTCCAGCAGCACCTTGCGACCGGCCTCAATCGCCGCGCGCACGCGGACTTCCGCATCCCCGATGAAGGGAGCCAGAACCTCGGCGGCCTGATCAAAAAGAGCCCACTCTTCGCGGTACACTTCCTGATGGGTGCCAAAACCCTGCACGCTCTGCCGCATGCTCTGATACCAGCGCTCACGACGGGTGGGATTCGCGTAATCACCGAGACGGAGACCAGTCCGATTGGCTTTTTCCGCATAGGTCGGGCCAATGCCGCGCTTGGTGGTGCCGATCGGCTGGGACGACTCCGATTCCTTCTTGCCATCGAGATGAATGTGCCAAGGAGAAATGACATGGGCACGGGCCGAAAGCCACAGCCGCTCGGGAGTCAGCTTCACAAAAGGACTGACTTTCCGCATCTCTTCCACGAGTTGATGCGGGTTCACCACCACTCCGGTGCTCAGTGCGCTGATTTTGCCGGGGTGAAAGATGCCGCTTGGAATCTGATGGAGAACTACTTTCTGGCCGTTTACGTAAAGGGTATGTCCCGCGTTGTTGCCGCCTTGATAGCGCGTAACGATATCCGCGCTGTCGGCCATGATGTCGATCCACTTGCCCTTGCCTTCGTCGCCCCACTGCGCTCCGACGAGGATGGTCACGTTACCCATGGGATAGCCCTTCCTGCTGTTGGCGTTCTTCTGCTTTGCATCGGCTTTTTAGCTGATGAATGCCTGGCTGTCCACTGGAACTGGGGTGCGGACCGTGGTATAGCATGGGGGTTCAATACGCTATGGAATCAGTCCTCGCACCTTCAGTCGAAAAGGAGCCTGAGTCGACAAGTAAGAGCTTAATGCGCTGGAATCTTTATAAATCCTAATCATTTTAAATCCTTGCCATCCCTTTGCTTCATGCTCCGACGTCTCTCGTTATCCACCATTATTTTCCTTCTCTGGTCGCAGTTGGTCGCATTCCACAATTTTTTTGATCGCAGATTTTTGAATGCGTGAAAGCTTTTGCTATCAACGTATTCGTGTTTCCTCTGAAAACTTTTTCTTTTGATGATCAGATTCAAGTTTGAAATTTTTTGCGAAGGAAATATCGTAGCAGGCAGTTGGCTTTTTGGTGGAGACTGAAGATTGAGCCCTTCAGCCTCCGAGAACACCGGAGCCTGGCAATATCGACAAAGCAGACCCCGTTGCTCCACTTCGGAGCTTAGTACGGCTTTGCCTGCTTTTCAACACCTGCCGGTCTCCCTCAAGGATTGAGGGAATTCATGTCAAATTTGCAGCAGCTTTTTCCTTCGGATCATCCCGTATTTTCTGGCGGACGTTATCTGAGGGCGTTCGATCATCTCCATGACATCGGTCACTATGAACACAGTATCCTGACCTACATCGGATCGCTTCTTCCTTTTGACAAAGGCTTTCTCGATCATCCTGCTTTCCCATCAATCGCCACGATTTCACGGTCGACAAAGATCAGCGAATCAACTGTCAGGAAAAAGCTTCGCTCTCTGGAGAAGAAGGGGTACGTGATAGTCAAGGCAGTACGGTTTAT
>NZ_DASTAT010000136.1 GCF_035712445.1 Oligoflexus sp.
TGCATCTCTTCCTGCATCGCGTGGGCGGTCAGGGCCACGATTGGTATTTCGACGCCCAAATCACGTAATTTGCGCGTTGCAGAATAGCCATCGAGAATCGGCATCTGCATATCCATCAGAATCGCATCGTAAGGATTGCTGGTCCCTTCCCGAACCGCCAGTTCCCCATCGCTGACCGTGGTCACGGAGGCTCCGCAGCGCTGCAGGATGCGTTTGATCAGAAGCTGATTATCTTTGGAATCATCGGCCACCAGAATTTTCATATCACTGAGTGGAAGTTCACCGGCTGAACTCGCAGCGCCTGGCTTGTGAACATGCGGTGACGATTGAAGGCTCAACATACGACCCGATTCCACGGTGACCAGGAACGTGCTGCCCACACCGGCCGTGGTTTCCAAAAGCTCCACATCGCCACCCAGGGACTGGGCCAGGGCCTTGGACAAGGCGAGGCCGAGGCCAGTGCCTCCAAAACGCCGGGTGGTGCTGGCGTCCTCCTGATGGAAGGGCTTGAAGAGATCCTTGCTTTCACTGATGCCGATGCCGGAGTCGATGATTTTAAGCGCAAGCAGAGCCGGTTGATCAGCCCTTTGAATCATGTCGACCGTCAGGCGGATCGCGCCTTTTTCGGTGAATTTAACCGCGTTGCCCACGATATTCACAAGGATCTGGCGGAGTCTTTTCGGATCGGAATAGACGACCGCCGGTACCCGCGGATGGATCGAGGTGCTCAGTTCGATATTTTTTTCCTGGAGCTTCACCTGGAAAGAAGTCGTGATGTCGTGAATCAGTTCGAAGATATCAAATGACTTTTTTTCGATTTCCATGCGACCTTCCTCGACTTTGGAAAGATCGAGGATGTCGTCGATCAATCGCGCAAGTTCCTGACCGTTTTTAATGATGCGATGAAGATACTGCTCCTGCTCATCCTTGCCGGTGTCGGCGGGATGCAGAAGAAGGTCGGCATAGCCCAGGATCACACCCAGAGGCGTGCGGATTTCGTGGCTCATATTGGCCAGAAACGTGGACTTGGCACGATTTGCGGCCTCGGATTTTTGCGTCTGGGCGCGCAGGCTGTCCTCTTTGCGTTTCTGATCGGTGATGTCCATGAGAATGCCGATGATGCGTTCAACCTTGCCGTTTGGATCGAAGTAGGCTTTGCCTTTCAGTCCGATCCAGCTTTCGCGGGCTTTCAGGCGGAACTCCACAGAATAGTCCGCATTGGCGGAAAGCGTGGCTTCCGGGTTGATGATGGATTGCTTCAGACTCTCCAGATCAGGAGGCGCTATGAGTTCGAAAAATTCATGCGCGCTCAGGTCCAAAGCGCCCTGAAGACCCAGGGCCTCAGCCGAGCGAGGGCAGAAGGTGAAGCGGTTTTCCGAAGGCCAAAAATCCCAAGTGCCAACGCGGGTCGATTCCATGGCCAGACGCAAGCGTTCCTGAGCGTCGGTCAGTTCCTGCTGGGCCCTGGTATGGGCCTCGCGCAGCCTTTTGGTTTCCAGCGCTTCGCGGGTGGCGGAACCAAGACGGGTCAGGGAATTCTTGGAAAGAAAGTCGGCGGCCCCTTTCTTCAGCGTCTGGGCCGCCCGATCTTCGGTGATGGCGCCGCTGATGATGATAAAGGGGATGTCCTTGCCGGATGCTCGCAGAATATCGAAGGCATCGAAGGAATCAAAGTCGGGGAGCTTGTGATCGCTGATTATCAGATCAAAATCGTCGTCCAGAGCCTTGATAAAATCCCGGCGCGAATACACATTGGTGAAGTCGACGACCTCATACTCATCCTTGAGAGCCCGCACTATGGCCTCTACATCGAATTCGAAATCTTCAACGAGCAGGACTTTGATTTTTGAAGGCTTCACCAACGTTTCCCCGTGGCCTTAGGCTCCTGGATTGAGGCTCTTAGGGTATGACCCAAGGGTGCCTATCTTGTCAATCTGTGGGAAAAATCCTGCACCCCTCTCTAGCATAGTGATGAGGTCCCTGTTGATTTCAATTATTCAATGATTCTATGCATAGATGCACAGGATAGGGATGGGGGCTTTAGTTTTTATCCAGCCAGGTCGCCAGAGCTTCGAAGGTTTTCTTTGCGCTTTCAATCATCACATCCTCGGCATGAGATTGCTCGGCGAAACGAACAAGTGCGTCACGTGTTTCCTTCCAACGCACGCCCACGGCATCACCGTAGCTGGAAAAAAAAGCGAGACCGTTATCAGGGCTCAGGTGAAGGCGGGAGGCCACATGCCTTGTGATGATCTGACCGCCGAGCGTGGAGCCTTCCATCACATAAAAGTTGCCCATGGCGCTGGCTTCATCGTGGATCCAATCCGGGGCAGGCGAAGAGGGAATATCCTTTGCCATCACGTTGAGACTGCTTAAATCTCTGAGCAGGCTCGGCGTTTTGAGCTTTTCCTTGAGATTGATATCGAGTGAGGGCCAGTGATCGAAAGCAGCCAGATGCGGTTCGACACTCTGATAAAAACCCAGAAATTTTTTCAGAATGGATTCGTAGAGAGGACGGGACACTGCGGGGCTCATGAGCTGCACCATGAGCGGATGATTATCCAGTCGATCATGATGGGGGCGGGTTTCCGTTCTTAGGCGCTGCAGTATCATAAGGTCCTCGGCAAAAGAACCGGACGGGCCGGTTTTTGCCAAGGTGCCCTGAGTGTTGGCTGTTGTCAATGACGGGTGCACGGAATGCCCGCCAAATTCGCAGTGCTGTGGTTAAGAGAATTTGGCATTCAAAATGGCTTACTCAGCTGCAACTCGCTCGGGTGGATAAAAGCTTTCTCTCGCCTGAATTCCGGGAAAAATACAAGGCCATCATCCAATCACGAGCAGCGATTTTGCAGTTGGCCTGAAGGGGCGGGCGCTGACGGCGCGCCAGCTCCTGTTACAGCCGCATACGGCCCGCGAGTCCGAGGCGGAAGGTGCTGATATCAACGGAGCCTTTGCTGAGGTTCCAGGTGCCGGTGCTGTAGCCGATCATCGCGCCCCATTCCCAATCCTGGGCCTTGGCCTTTTGAATGACGTTGGCTTCGAGGTCGAGCGTGAAGCTGTCGCTGATCTTGCGCTTTTTGCCCGCGACGCCGACTTCACCGATATCAATCGGTGTCAGCCGTCCACTGATATCATAATCAAAGTTTTGCGCCATGCTGATGACGTGATAGGAACCCTGCAGGTGAACGGTTGGACCGATTGAGATCGTGTCCCAGCCGCCGAAACGTTCCCCGCTGACAGCGAGACTTTCAAAGCTGACGAGCGCGCCGACCATGATGCGATCGAGGCTCGGCATCATCGCCGTGCGCATGGGCAGTCGATAAAGAGGCTCAAAACCAAGGCCGAAACCGAAGTAACTGCCTTTCGCTGTGGACCCAAAGCGGACCTGCGCGCGGGCCACGCCTTCCACTTCGTCGGTGATATCCTGCGTCGCGGCCACGTCCACGCGATTCAAAAGATAAACGGGAAATTCATTGGAAGCTTTGACCGCTCCCGAAACGGAAAGGCTTTCATTCTGTCCTTGAAATTCCACAGTTTTAAAGGCGATGGGCAGGCCTTCCCCTTCCGCGTCGGCATCCTCAGAAGGCATCACGGGATTGGGGGCCGGGATCGGTTCAGGCGGTGGGGGTTGCTGGACCTGAGTCTCAGGCGCAGGTTCGATTTTGTTCTGGGCGACACGCGGGGGCTCGCGACGCGGAGTCGGAACCGCGCCGGGGAGAGGTTTGGCTTCGACCAAGGGGCTGTCGGGCGTCACCGGCGTATAGAAAGGCTCATCCTTGGCTTTTTGCTGGAAGGCACGCCTTGTGGCGATCGCCTCCACCTTGGCTCCATCACCGACGTGAATCGCATCGGCATAGGAAAGCGCTGTGATCTGAGCGATGGAGCTATGCGTTTTGCTTTCGATGACCTTGGCTTTGCCCAAAAGTTTCTGATCGAAATTCAGCCAGGATCCATCAGCAGGATGCTGGGTCCTGACGCTGGTTTGATAAAAGCTAAGATCATCGCCTTCAAAGACGTTCTGCTCGGTGCCGCTGGAAAGCGTCAGATAACGGCCCTGGATCGAAGTCACATGGACATCGACGGGAAAGCGATTGAGCATGCGGAAGATGAGATTCTGCAGTCTTTGATCAAGATCCGCATCGGTGGCCGCGAGCAGCCAATTGAAAGGCAGGGTTTCACTTTCCGTCAGATAGTTGCGCATGCTCGGATGAAGAAGGCGCACAGTCCAACGCATGGTATCGCCCTGGCCCGTGACGGTCAGGTTCACCATGGCATCAATCTCATATTCCTCGGCCAGCTGCTGACGCCCTTCCGGTGTCGACCAAAGGTCGGCCGTCAGCACATCATTGCCGAAGACAAAGCGTTTGGAATTGCGAACGAGCTGCGGAAAGGTCGCATCAATGTGCTTTTTGCTCTGCGTGAAGCGATGCGATTCAGGGAAATTTCCCTGCCAATAGACGGGCATGATCGCAACCTGCCGAATATTGGGCAAGCGGTTCCCTTGGGCTTCCACCGCAAAGGCAGCCTGAGGCTGTAACGGAGAGAGGCCTGGCAAAGGCAGGACCAGCGCTGGGCCAGAGCCCAGCACCAGAAGCCATTGTACGAACTTAGACTTTTTCCACATTGTGGCTGGAGCCGTCATAAGAAACCCGCCGTTTGACGTCTTCGATGATCGTCTCGATATGCACTGGCCGTTGCCAGACTTTGAAGAGGTTGCGCAAGCATTCGGTGGTGAACTCATGTTTCAGGTCAGTACCTTCGTGCTGATGTTCAAGCAGGAGTTCGTTGCGATTCTTGAAGTTCCCATCCTTGACCAGGATGATGGGCTGGCCGAAGTTGGTCAGCTGACCCAGGAGAGCGTGCTTGATCTCGCCGAACTTTCTGTTGCTGATCACATAGCGGTTGTTACGACGATCATAATCGTAGAGGAACATTTTCTGCTCGTGGCAGAAATCTTCATCCAGGAAGGCGTCGATGAAGGTGATGTCGTTATGGACTTTGCGGACTTCCATGAGTTTCTTATCACCAAGGCCCAGCTGCTTGTCCCACTCGGCCCGTTTTTTCGGATCCTCGCAGTTCACGTAGTCAATCCCGAACTGACCCTTGTCCCAGCGTCTTTTGATATGACGGAGGAGTTCGAGGCCGAGTTTATAAGGATTGAGCTGACCAGGAGCCGCGGCGACCACACCGGAATGCTGATCGCAGTAGTCGATGATTTCCGAATCCTGCAAAGGATGCAGTTCCGTCATCATACGGCTATGCCAGTAGGTGGCCCAGCCTTCGTTCAGGATCTTGGTCTGACCCTGAGGCGCGAAGTAATAGGACTCATCCCG
>NZ_DASTAT010000137.1 GCF_035712445.1 Oligoflexus sp.
GATGCGGAACTCATTGACGTCACCTATACCTCGGTGGACGGCCCCGAATTGCAATACCCCGTGTCCATAGCAACCGGAGCCAAGAACTTCCGCCTGCTCGACGGCGCCACCGCTTTGAACTTCACCCTCGATCCGGGGATGAATGGCAACGGCAAGATTACGATCAATCAAGGCGATCACAAGGCCGGCAAGGAATTGATGTTCACCTATGAACTGCCAGACGGCGCTGAACGCAAGTTCCCGCTGGCCGGCATGCCGGAGCCAGGAACAGTCAATGTCAGCATGATGGCGGGAACCTGCGTCTATGGCCAGAACCTCAAGGTTCAGGGCATGGAACTGATCGCCACCTGCCCGGTGACGGAAAAAACCGAGTTCGTCCTCACCTATAAGTACAAGACCCAGGTGAAGAGCTTTACCCTGTCCGGCATCAAAGACGCTGACAAAGGCATCTGGGCCGTCTATTACAACAAGGAATTGACGACCGACTACACGCGTGAGGGCGCGACCATCACGCTGAATTTCGAGCCAGCTGTTGATTCAAAGGTCGATATCGTTTATACCTTTCCTGAGTGATATAAAGCGGGCACCGCCTCAACTCGGGAAACTATGAGCATACGCAAACAAGTCCCCATGAGCGTGAATAAGCTTCCTCATGGGGCTTTTCAATGGACCCTCAGTTTCAATCCAGAGCAGCTCCAGGCCGACCAATTCCTTTCGGATGAGGGCCTGGACCTTCCTGCCAATCTTCGTTACGCCATCAAAAAAAGGCAGATTGAATTTCTCTGCGGCCGGCTCTGCGTCAAGAGCTGCATGGAAAGTCTGGGTTATGCGAATCCGCCCCTCATTCCAGCCGGCGAGGACCGGGCCCCGATCTGGCCGGTGGAACTCGTGGGCTCGATCTCCCATACCGATCGGCTGGCCACGGCTGTGGTCGGCCCGGCGTCGCAGATCGAGTCGGTCGGCATTGATATCGAAAGGGTCATCGCGGAAGCGACGCCCCAGATGATCAAACACATCTGCTGTGATCTGGAAGAACTGGATGAACTCCAGGACCAGCAAAAAATTTCCCGGGAAGAGGCGCTGACCCTTATTTTCTCGGGCAAGGAAAGCCTTTATAAAGCCGTCTTCCCCCAGCTTCGGCGCTTCTACGGATTCCAGGCCGCGCGTGTGAAAGCCTTTGGCAGCAATCGCCTCAGGATCATGCTCGTCACCGATCTGAGCGATGCGTTCGAAGAGGGCACGAGCTGGGATTTACACTCCCGCATGCCCTCGGCGGATTTGATTGAAACGATGGTCTTAAAACCCAAGGAATGAATGATTAGGCAGTCTTGCGCGCGGAACGATTGATGCGTTCGTTCCAGCGGTCCAGATGCTGAACGCCTTCCCGCACAGCGGCCTGCAGGTCAGGGATATGCACGGGCTTCGGCAGCACATCACGCGCACCGACATTGAAGCAACGCTCGACGATGATCAGACTCCCCGTTCCCGTCACGACATAGACCTGGATCCCCTGCTTCATGCTCACGCATTCCCGCAGAAGATCATCACCGAACATCTGAGGCATGTTGATATCGACGAAGACCAGGCGAATCTTTTGATTGCGAATCGCCTCGAGCCCTTCCTGAGGATTCTGGAAAGCCAGGACCTCGACGTCTTTTTCCTTGCTGATCACCTGATGCATCAGCGCGAGGATGAGCGGATCATCGTCAATCAAGGCGATTTTGTAAGGTTTCTCAATGAACATTCCACCCACCCGCTTATAAAGTTTTCAATTTTAATTTCGTCCAAGAGTCCCGGAACTTGACTTGAAATTTCGTAAGATCCAGCTTGCCTGTACTCCCCTGAAACTGCTAAGTGAAATCCAAGAGGAGGCCCTATGCGCAATTTCCAATTGAAAAAACTGGCTGGACTCGACTGCATCGTCACGGAAAAACCCGGCAATACCAAGGCCGTCATCCTTCTGCACGGCTTCGGGGCTGATTATCGTGACCTGGCTTCACTCGCCGTCGAGTTGGATGAGGCGGAAAACTTTGACTGGTTCTTCCCCAATGGCATTCTGCCTGTCGCCATCGGCCCGCACATGGAAGGCCGCGCCTGGTTTCCCATTGATATGGTGGCCTTGGAAGAATCCATGCGCACCGGCAACAGGCGTCCCTTTGCCGATCGAGTGCCCGACGGTCTGACCAGGGCCAGTGATGCGATCCTCGGTCTTCTCAGCGAGGTTCAAAAATCCCATAGCACGGTGGTCATTGGTGGTTTCAGTCAGGGCGCCATGATCAGTCTTGATGTCACGCTCCATGCCCCGCAAAAGCCTGCGGCCCTGCTCCAATTGTCCGGCAGCCTTCTGGCCCTGCCCCGCTGGGAACCGCAACTCGGGCGGCTTACCGGATTGAAAGTTTTCCAATCCCACGGCCGCGGTGACCCCATACTTCCCTTTGCGGCGTCCGAGGATCTGGCCGGTCTTTTCAAAAAACATCAGTATGAACTGGAGTTTGTCCACTTCCCTGGCGGCCACGAGATCCCCTTGAATGTCATGACCGCTCTGAAAAAGTTCCTGGGACAGGTCTGAACTCAGGGTTTTTACTCAGTCCGCCGCCGCCCGCCCTCAATCTTCATCCCCACGGACCGATAATCCTTGTGGATGAGGGTCTTTGAATGAAGTGGAAGCAAAAATCAAGTCTCGGCGCTCAATTCACAGCGCGCACCCTGTTTATATTTATGGGTGTTACGGGCTTTTTTGCCACGCTCTTTCAATGGCTGGATCGTTATCAGTGGATGACCTCGGCCCACCTCATCACCCTCTTCGGCATGTCTTCGCTTCTGGTTCTGGGCGTCGCGCTCTACATCAACAGCCATCTGCTTTTGGTGCGTCCCCTGCACGATCTGCAGAAACGTCTGCAATCGTTCCAGGTGAAAAATATTCTGGAAAAGGAAATCTTTTTCGAAGTCAAACGCGATGCCACGGGTGAATTTGAAGAACTCGAAAACATGTTCATCATGTATTTCCGTCAGCTGCAGATCGAGCATCGTGAAGCGCTCGTGGCCAAGAATAATCTCGCCAGTCTCAATAAGAATCTGGAACGCGAGCTGAAGCTTCGGAAAACGCAGCTGGAAGAGCAGATCGCCAAGTCCTTCAATGACAGAAAGCTCGCGGCCCTGGGTGAAATGGCTGGCGGCATTGCCCATGAAATCAACAATCCGCTGGCCATCCTCGTCGGCCGCGCGGGTCAGCTGCGAAAATTCATGAGTGCTTTGAACTGTGATCAGGCGCAGGCCGAGATGATCCTGAACAGCATCGAGAAAACGATCTTCCGCATCCAGGAAGCGATCACCGACCTTGAAACCATAGCCAGCAACCCTTCCACAGAAGAAATCAAGGTGCTGCACTTCGGGCGCCTTCTGCAAAGGATTCGTGACCTCAGCATCAATCGCTATGCCCCGCGTGGCATCCGCGTGGACTTCCCCGAAACGTTTGAAGCCGTGATTGAAGCGCGTGAAGTGGAATTGGCCCAGGCCTTCCTTTACCTGATTGAAAATGCCGCGGATGCCGCCACGAATTCCGAAACACCGTGGCTGCGGGTCGAGGTGCAGAATCTGGATGCGCGGACCTTGCGCGTTCGACTCATTGATAGCGGTCAGGGCGTGCCTGAAGACGTGCGCGAGAAAATCTTCCAGCCCTTCTTTACCACGAAGGAAGTGGGACAGGGTCGTGGTGTCGGCCTGAGCCTGGCCATGAGTATCATTGATAGTCACGGCGGTCGTCTCTATTTTGATTTCACTCAGCCGCAAACCACAGTCTGCGTGGAACTCCCGTTATCGCAGCAAAATCAACTCGCCGCCTAAAGAACAGTTCGCTATAATGCCCCCAAACCATTGAAAGCAGGAGAAGCAGACATGGCAAGAACGCGCGCACTCGTGGAATCTGATCTCGCCAAAGCCAGCAAGCTGATGAAAGATTTCGAGGCCAAACTTGGCGGCAAACCGGATAAAAAAACCCTGCGTCATGATGCAGGCTGGCGTCGTCTGCGGGCGCAGGTTGATAAGTATAAAAACCAGCTGCACTTCATCGACAAGCGCAATAAAAAGCCTGAACCCAAGGCTTAAGGCTGGCTACAGCCACCAGCGCGATTCCTCGAGCAGAGGATGATGCAGGACCTCGAGGATATCGAGGTCAGCCTCGCAAAAAGGCAGCTGCACGAGTTCAGGCAGTGTCAACCAGCGCGCATCGCTATGTTCCCTTAATTCCATACGGCCGCCTCGCAGCGTGCAGAGCATAGGATAGAGCAGGATGCGGCGTTCTCCCAAAAGAACGGCCTTGGCCCGCAATGCACCACGAATGGATACATCAATACCCAGCTCCTCCTGCAATTCGCGATGCAGGCATTCGAAAACATTTTCTCCAGGTTCCACTTTACCGCCTGGAAATTCCCAAAGTCCCGGATCACGCATCTCCGGGGAGCGTTGCACAGCCAGATAAAGCGGTCCATCACGCAGGACAGCGCAGGCGACGGGCACATTGCGCATAATCAATCAAGCCTCCTTGTGCGAAAACGCGGATGATCGTGGATCTTTTCCGACAAATATGCAAGAAATCTCGTGAAGACGAAGGATAGGAAGGGGAATTTCATGTTGCAAGGTCCGACGCTGTTTCAGGCCGAGAATCTCGGTGCTTTTCCAAACTTATCAAAATTGGCGCGCCAGCACTGGCGGCCTGTCAGCGCACAGAATCGGCCACCGCGCGCGGCACCCGAGATCAGCGTTGAAGATAAGCTGCGTTTTCTGCGCGAACAGAAAATCGGGCGGCTGACACTTCTGCCCAGTCCCAGGCTCTGGCAGGGCGTCGTTGGCGAACAAAGTGGCCCCTCTCTCCGGGCCATGCTGCACCTGGATTATACCGCTTCGGCTCAGGGCCTGGCCTTTATCGAACGCTATATGAATGAGTGTCTGACCACCTACGCCAACACTCATACAGAAACCTCCACTACCGGACGCTATTCCACCTGCCGTCTGCATGAGGCGATCGAAATCATTCGCCGCCATGTCGGTGCGGGCGAGGATAGTTTCGTGGTGCCCGCCGGCTATGGCGCTACGGGGGCCATTGAAAAAATTCAGAAGATCCTCGGCCTCTATCTTTCGCCGAAGGGGCAGAAACTGATTCGCGAGCAGCTCGGCGTGGATCTGAAGCAATCCCTCGCGGAAAAGATCGTGGTTTTCGTCGGGCCCTATGAACACCATTCGAATGATGTGTCGTGGCAGGATGATGCGCTCTGCACCTTTGTGCGGATCAAGGCTCTGCGCGACGGTCCCTGCAGCAACGATGTGGACCTTGAAGATCTGGATCGTCAGCTCGCGAAATATCCGAATCACCTGAAGATCGGATCGTTTTCCGCGGCGTCGAACGTCACGGGCATCAAAAGTCATCTGAAAGACATATCCGATGTCCTGCATCGGCACCAGGCTCTCTTCTGCGTGGATTATGCAGCATGCGCGCCTTACGCTGACATCAACATGGAACGCGACGGCATCGACGCCATCTTCCTTTCCGTCCATAAAAACCTGGGCGGCGCGAACATCGGCTTTCTGGTCGGTCGCCGTCACCTTTATGATATGACGAGCAACCCCAGTTTTGGCGGCGGCGGGACAGTCGCAGCCGTCACACCCTGGGAATATCACTTCCATCCGAGCATCGAGGAACGGGAATCCGCGGGCACGCCTGCGATTCGCCAGACCTGGCAGGCCGCGCTTTCCTTCCAAATCAAGGACTGGGTCGGCAAGGAGGCCATTCATCGCCTGGAAAATCAGCTCTCGGAAAAAATGCTGCAATTTTTCGCGCAGCATCCGAAGCTCGAAATCCTTGGCAACTGCGATCCCCAGAAACGCTATCCGATATTTTCGTTCCTGGTGCGCCACGGCCAAAGGAAATTGCATCACACCTTCGTCGCCGTGCTGCTGAATGATTTCTTCGGCGTCCAGGCCCGTTCGGGCTGCGCCTGCGCCGGCCCCTTCGGGCATGAACTCCTGGGCATCGAACGCGATCTCTCCGGCAAATACGTGGAACTGATTCTCAACATCCTGAACGGTTTCAAACCGGGCTGGACGCGCATCGGCACGCATTACACCATGAACAAGGCGGAGCTTGATTACACAAGGAAGGCCCTGAGCGCGATCGGCTGGTTCGGGGCGCTCTTCCTCGATCAGTATCGCTTCGATCCCTATACCGGCGATTGGCAGCATAAATTCCCGAGTGCCGCGCAGCCGCGCCTGCACCTGGATGATGCTCTGACCCTGCAAGACAGCGAGCATCTCCTTCCGCAATTGGCCGATGAAGAATCGCTTGAAGCCTGCTGGGCTGATCAGCTTGAAGAATTTTACCTGCTCGCGTCCGCACAGCTCGGCCGTTTGATTCTTGAGGAAAGCGCCGGTCGCGCCGCTCAGGTCTCGCTCGATCAGCTGGCGACCGCCTGCTATCCTTTGATCAAAAAACAGGTCGAGGAATTCACCACCAGTGAAGACAGTTTCCTGCAGGAACTGGTTCAAACCCTCTGCCCGCTGCTGGTACCCGCAGGTAAAACGGCCGAAGACTGCCGCCGGGATATCGAGCAGCTGCTGCGTGGTCTGCTCTTTGCACCGGAAAAGCAGATGCATCGCTTCGAAGGCTTCGATGGCATTGATACGAATCTGCCCTTCTTTTTCGTGGCGAAAGACCATCTGACCCGCCCCATCATCTGGGAAAAGGTCCGCCTGAGCAGCTGCAGCCGGCCTTTGCAATCCTTACCGATCTGAAAGCATAGAAATACTTGAGTCCGCCTCCGAATCAGCCGAATTCATTGGCTGAACCGGAGGCTTCTTTTCATGCAGCCAGGACGATCCACCGACATTTCGCTGAAGGCCCTGTTTGTCGCAGGCAGCCTCAGTCTCCTTGCGCTCTGGTGGGCCTGGCCGCGGGTGCAGCCGAATCAGAAGCTGCGTGCGGAAATCTCTCAGCTCGTTCAATTCGATCCGCGCTCGCTGCCGGATTTTAAATTGAGTGGCATGAAAAAGCCGCTGACGAGCATGAATCTGAAAGGCACCTGGACTCTGCTCTACTTCGGTTACAGCCGCTGCCCTGACGACTGCCCCACCACTCTCGGGGCGCTGGCCAGTGTCTATCGACAGATGGAGGCCCTTGATCAAACGCATAGTCTGCGTCTCGTCATGGTCTCTGTCGCCGCCGATGATGATGCGCAGCGCATTCAGGATTTTGCAGCCTCGTTTCATCCACGATTTGAAGGCTATGCGGGGTCCTGGGAGGAAAGGGAAAAACTTTTTCTCTTCTTTGATGCCAGCGTGGATATGGCCCCGGAACAGGGACCCGATCAGTATTTTCATGCGCCTAATCTTTTTCTTGTCGATCCCGAAGCCCACCATGTCGCCACCTGGAATCGCTTGCCAGAACACGAAACTCTGCATCAGGAGCTTTGCAGTTTCATCAACTGCCCCTGATGACAAATTCCCGATCCCTGAATTTCATCTGGAAATTCCCTTCGTCCTATGTTTGAACACAGGTAAACATTTCACCGGAAGGTTTATCATGCTCGTGAACAAACTAAGTCGCACTCTGTCCCTGGCGGCCGGACTGACGTTAAGCGTATCGGCTTATGCAGCGGCGGAGGGAACCTCATCACCTGCCTTCGTGGAATTCGCGCGAAGCTTGAATGCAACTGTGGATATCGCAGCAGATGTGAAGTCAGTGCTGGAGCCTGATAAACTCGCAAAGGCCTGCGAACGGCATTTCTCGCGACTGGATTCGAACGACAAGCTGCCGCCCGCTTCGCAACAAAACCCGAGCCATGTGAGTGATATGCTGCGCTGCGGAAAATGGATGTTTTTTGCGGCGAATTTTGAATCGAAGATGGCCATTCCCGAGAATATGCTGAAGGCCATTCCCGAACTCTTCCCGGAAGAAGCCGGGCGCGCCTTCACGAAAACCGGTTTGATTGAAAATCCCTACGATCCAGGTTTTCCCGTGGGTTTTGTGCGCCTTGAAAAATCCCCTTGGGGTTTGCTCTCGCCCGCCACGGGTCCGGCACGCGGCATCACCTGCGCAAGCTGTCACTTCGGAAGGCTCCCGGATGGACGGTACGCGGCGGGGATGCCCAATCAGGATCTCGACTTCGGCAAGGTGAATGCCCTGGTCGTTTACAGCGCCTGGCGCGCGGACAAGGATCAACGCGACCCCAAAGCCTGGCCCGAGGATTTGCGGAAGCTTTACGCGACGCTCGATCAAAAGCTGAAGAGATCCCTCTCGCCCTCCCGCACACTCTTTGATGTGGCGAAGGTCGTCAGCTGGCTGCACGCCACGGACCTCTTCTACAACCTCACTGGTGCCTCACGTCCGGTCTTCGAAGAAGCTGCCACCTGGCTGAGCGGAACACCGAATCAATATTATGCCAGCTCCCCGCTCCTGCCGATTCCGGGAAAAAGCTACTGGATGTCAGCCCCTGGCGCATGGGATATGAAGAATTATCCGGGTGATTATGAGGCGGGTCAGGCGCGACCATTGAGCAGCTTTTCCCCTGTGAAAAGCGCGGAAGATTTCGTGGCTCTGGCCTTTATATTTCAAACGGGCTTGGATCGCTTCGCCAAAGCCCGCTATGTGGATCCGCTCGTTCTTTACTTCCGCAGTTTGAAAACGCCCAGGAATCTGAATGCACCGGCTCCTGCTCTGGTCGATGCGGGACGGCAGATTTTCACGGAACGCTGCCAGTCCTGTCATAACGGGCCCGACGGGGAAACGCTGCAGGCCCATGACGCCAGCCTCCTGCGCACTCCTGAGGTTCTCGTTGATCCTCTTCTCAATTACCTCCCGCCTAAAAAACTGGCGAAGGGCATCTATGATCAAACCGTCGCCATGCTGGGCTATGAGCCGCTCGTGAACCAGGGCATATACAGCCGCAAACTGAAGGGCATTCACACCCGCCGTCACATCATGGTGAACGGCGCCGTGCAGGATCTGGATCATGCCCTGTGTTTGAATGGGGATCGCGAGGGTGATCCTGCCCTGCCTGATGGCTTGCGGCAGGACGTGCACCTGGACCTCTGCACGGATCACGATGTCAGTGAGAGGCAGGCGTTGAAAGCCTTTTTGGAAGCCTGGTATTAACGGGCTTCCTGCATAGCCGCATGCCAGCGCTTCAGTATCCAATCCTGATGCCACTGGTAAATCCAGCCGACCAGGGGCAAATAGCGGTGGAAAAAGAGCGTCATGCGGAAAATAAAGGATGGAAAGATCACCGCGCGATCCGCTTCGACGCCGCGCACGGCAACGCGAGCCACATGCTCAGGGGTTTGTGAAGGCCAGGGCGTCGGTGCCTTGCCGCGCGCATGGGTGAAGAACTGTGTGCGGGTGGCAATCGGATTCAAAAGCGTCAAGGCGCAAGGATCCCTCAATTCCCAACGCAAAGCATCGGTAAAACTTACGACGGAAGCCTTCGTGGCCCCATACACCGCATAGCCAGGAATCGCGAGATAGCCCATGGCCGAGGCTGTGACCACCACCCGGAACGGCTTTCCATTGGCCTGCTCGCGCACTTTTTGAAAGGTGTAAATGGGAGTGAGGACATTCGTTCCATAGATGCGCTGCAGACGATTCCAATCCGCAGGCCCAATCTGTTCATAGTAAGCGAAACCAGCATTGGCAAAATAAACATCAATGCCGCCCATGCTTTCCTGGGCCTTTTTCATGACAGTGTCGGTGCCTTCGGGAACACTTAAATCACAGGCCAGAGTCGTGACCGCGGGACTTTGGGGAACAGCGCTGATATTCAAATCGACAGCCAGGATGCGAACGCCATTTTTTTTTAAGAGTTCCTGGACCAAAGCCCGACCGATACCGGAGCCGGCACCTGTCACAACAATCTTTTTACCTGCCAAATTCATAGATCTGCCTCGGGAATAAGAGTGGGTTCGTGAAAAGTCATCCAAAAACTTTCAATTTTGACTCCCACCAGAGGCTTCAGTTCGCAGAGATTGGGAAAATAACGGCCATCACCCTGCACGTCGAGGAGCTTCGCGCGGCGGCCCCATCCTTTTGCGCTGAGCTGAGTGAAATACACATGCTTCTCCCAGGACTGCATCAAAGTGCTGGGGGCAACTGCCGTCGTCAAAGGAAAGGGAATCACGCCGGATCCCAGTCGCGCTCGAAATATTTCAATTCCTTTGAACCGCACCCGCCACACTTCTGTTCCGTCCTTTTCCTGAACCACCTGGAATTCCGCCTGATCCTTGGGAATCCCCCAGTTGCGCTGACCGTTGATCACACTCGATATCGTGGAGACAAAGATACGCGAAATGGAGTGAAGTTTTTTGCCATGATACTGAAACTTGCCAGGAATAAACAGCAGTTCATAATAGGGGCCACAGTTGCTGCTGGAATAATCGACGAGCATAATTGTACCAAAGCCACCTTTGAAATGCGGCTGAAGGTGCGTCATGATCATGCCTTGAGTCCGAATGAACTCCTCGGGGAAATTATAGACAAAGACATAACCACGTCCGGTCAGATTCCACGGAGCCGGCAGAAATTCAGGGCGTTCCGGTTTAGGGGACGATGAAAGCACTTTGGCTGTTTCCATGATGTCATCCTTCTTCCTGAATTCATCGTTCTCGCCCAGACCTTCATGCTGGACAAGGGGGGCAGCTTCGGGCAGAACAGCCAGCGACGGTGTTGACCGTCTGACTTATCAAGAGGTTTTCCATGAATCGTAAGTATGTGTTATTCGGAAGTCTGGTGCTGCTGGTTGGTTTCGCTGCCGGATATGCTGCCGCATTTTTTACAGTTAAAAAGGCCGATCAACGTGCCCAAACCACACCTCCTGCCATCATAACACAGCCAGACTCTTCGGAGGATCTGTCTGCATCAAAAGATGCCGCCCCTGCCGCTGCAACGAGCGCTCCAGCAGAAGCAACCACGGACGTCGCCGCACTTCAGACGCAACTTATGGAAAAATCAGCCAAAATCGAAGAGCTTGAAAAGAAGCTGGCCGCTCCCGATCATGACGTTGTGACGCCCGAGGAGGATACCCCGGAATATCGCGAGAAGCTGGCCGCGGACCTGATGGAAGTGACACAGACCAAGGCCATGATTCAGCAGGCTTTCAAGGCCTCGGGTCAAATGATGAGCAAAGAGCTGACCCCCGAAGGACAGGAAGCCATGGCTCAGGCCATGTCCAAAATCTATAGCTGGGAAAAAATGGAAAAGGTCTTTTCCAAGGTCTATACCGATGTTTTCTCGGCTCAGGAACTGAATGATATGGCTGAATTCTATCGTTCGGACGTCGGCGCTGCGATGCTGAAAAAGCAGCCTGAAGTGATGCAAAAGACCATGCAGGTGGTGCAGCAGGTGAATCAGGAGGCTCAGCCGAAAATGATGGCCGAGATGGAAGCCATCATGAAAAAGCATCGCGTTAAAACCGCCACGGGCACACCTCCCGAAACCGCGCCCGTGAAGAACTGATCAAAGCTGAAAAATTTCGTCCAGAATAAGCGCCACCCCATCCTGATTGTGATGGGGGGCCACCCGATCCGCCACCGCCTTCACTTCATCATCACCATTCTCCATGGCAATCCCAAGTCCTGCGGCTGCAATCATCTCCAGGTCATTGGCTCCATCACCGATCGCGATGACTTCATCCATGCTGATGCCCAGATGCTGGCACACAGTGGCCATGGCCTGGCCCTTGTTCGATTCAAAGGCGCTCAATTCAATCCACGGATACTCGCGGAAATAGGTGAAGTGCACAAGGTCACCGAACTGCTCCTGCAGCGTTTCATAGATCGTGCGCCGGTCTTCGCGCGCATGCACCAGGATCGACAGCACCGGCCCCTGAGGCACCTTATCATAGGTGAACATGCTGGGCTTCTTCCCATACATGCCGATGAACTCATCGATCACCGGATCATCCTGCAGCGCATAGAATCCTTCGGCTTCATCCAAAAGAATATTCTTCACGCCTTCGAGTCTCCGGCACACTTCCAAAAGGCTGTGCATGGTTTCAAAGGGAATGATCTGCGCGGCCAGCGGCTCACCATAAAGGCTCTTATGCACCATGCTGCCCGACAGCGATATCACAGGGGATGGACTCTGAACCGAGGCCACGAGCTGACGAATGGATTCCACGGGGCGGCCGGTGGCGATCACCACATGCACGCCGCGCGCGACCAACTTTTTCAAACACTCGCGATTGCGATCGGAGACCTGCGCCTGGCGGTTCAGCAGAGTTCCATCCAAATCAATAAACACGGCCTTATACGGGAGCATCATCATTCCTTATCAGCTGATTCTGAGGCAGTGCTGTCATGAATTCAGGTTCACTCAGGGCCTCGAAAATGGTCTTATCATGTTTCTTTTGAAAATCGCCGGACCTAAGACCTGCACTCGTGCAGCCCAGCCAGCGGCAGTAACCTTTGAATACGCGTGGACGACTCAAAATCAGAGCCTCGTCCTGATGCGGCTCCACTCCAGTATAATTCTGCGGCTTCACGACCGCCAGCCATGCGACGGGCAGACTGCGAAGGTCAACCTTCATGCGCTTGCTGAATTCGCGCCAGAACGCAGACTGATGCACCTCGCGTGGCACCGGCGCAAAAAAGTGGCACCAATCGTTCTCGCGTCCGGGCTGAAGGGCGCCGCAACTTTTCTGATGCCGGCACGGCCCCAGAATGTGGTGACTTTCAAGCAGCGCCTCACGCACCCGACTGAGTCGGCGACTTTCCAGGCTGCGTCCAGGCTCCACCCAAAGCACGAGGGCCGCAGCTGCCGCGAGTTTTTTCAGTTCTTCAAAACTCCTGTCATCCAGCTCGGACAGCACATGACTGACAAGCAGCACGAAAGGTTCGGCAGGAATCTGCATCGTCTTCAAGAGCACGACGTCCGCCTCACGGCATTCCTTCTGAATCGCACCGGCCGCAAAACGCATGGCCCCGCTTGATCGATCAAAAAGGAAAACCTTGGGCTTCGGTAGACCCACGCTGCCAAGGAAACTTCGTGTCGCGATCCCCGTGCCGCAGCCCCAGTCCACTATCGACGTGACACCGTGCAGCCGGGGCCAGCGCGGCGCAAGTGTTTCCAGCACGGCCAGCCATTTCCAGCGAATTCTCTGGGCTAGCGTTTGATCGTACGCGCTAAGCCAGCGTTCATCGTGCCAGTAATCCGGCAAATGTCCGTCGGTGTCCAAGAAACCTTGGCGCATCTTCTGTATGAGGTCCCAATCCATTGGATTATCTCGCCTGATCAAATGGGCGCAAAGAAAGCCCGCTGCAATATTTCGCCTGATCAAATGGGCGCAAAGAAAGCCCCTACACTAGGGATTTTTGGAAGATTTGTCCATGTGAAGTGAACTATCCGGCAGGATTACTCGTTGCTAACTTTCGGCTGCAGTCGACTCAGAATCTCTTCCAGCATCTCGATCGAAAAATGAGCTTTAATATGCTCGAAGTAGAAAGTATCCGCACGTTCCGACTCAGGCTTGGTCTGATGACAGAGCCTGATCTGTTCGACCAGCTCCAGGCGGTAAGCCTGCTCCTCCTGACGTTTCAAACGGTATTTTTCCAGATTCACAATCATAGGCTATCCCTCGCATGGACTGAGCGTTCTCTTCCAAACTTCATTCATCAAAATTCTTAACGGTATCCGCTTTATGCGCCTTAACTTTAGCCCAACAAAGTTTTTTTTCAATGGAAGTTACAGCCGCTTAGAAG